>CBFGJG010000003.1:0-87422 GCA_965649055.1 Caldifarciminota bacterium | reverse complement strand
CTCCTTTGCATCTATAAATATGAAAAACCAATCAGAAGAAAGTTCCCTATTCATAAACTCATTGAACTTCAATAGTATTTCTTGTATTATTTTATTTAACTCATCATCGTTTACTGGAAGATTTAATCTCTTTAATGAGAGCTTTAATGATTCAATACTCTTTGATGATATAAGAAGACTTTCTATAAGATTAGAGTATTCTTCTTGTAGAAACCTTGAATATTTTGGAATAGATGAAGGATAAAAGTTAGAAGTCCTTGTTCTTGGAACTTTTAGTTCAATTGGTATTTGATTAAAGTATAGTGTCTTATCAGAATATCCATTACCATATTCTCCTTCATTGCTTTTAAGGAATATCTCTCTTTCTTCTTTCATTATCGTATTCAAAATCTTAGGGAGTAAATTCAATTTTATTTCTTCATAAAAATCTTTAGAATTTAACTTGCCAACAGCAAGTTTTTGTATTAAATTATCAATAAGGGTGGTTAGACTTTCTTTATTCATGTTTAACCTCCTATGGTTAATGGTTAAATTTTTGGTCAGGTTCTCCTTGAGAACCTGACTTTTTTTCTTTATCACCCTATATTTATTCATTCCATCAATAATTAAATTATACATAATTTTTATTTTTACACAAAATTTATTTTACTCCCCTACGATAATATCAATAACTGATATAAATGACACAACAGGGTATTATGGACCATTTGATGTTTATTCAGATATGACAGATATAAATGGTATAAGTTATGGTATATTGAGGTATCAGGTGAATTATACAAAGGAATGGTATGAGGATACAATGGAATATGTATCAGGGAACACATATAGAGGTGTAATACCTTTACAGACAGAAGGGACGATGAATATAGAATATTATGTGATTGGTATAGATTCAGCAGGTAATGACAGGCTATCAGAAACGAAGACATTCACGATAACAGGAATTAAAGATATACCTGATGTATTTGAGTTTAGATTAACAAGTAATTTTGGTAAGGGAAGAGTGATATTCAAGGTTGGGATACCAAAGGAAGGAAATGTAGAACTTGTGATATATGATATATTTGGCAGGGTAGTTAGAAAGATGATGAAAGGGAAGATAAATTCAGAGAGATACAGTTTAGAATTCAATCCAGGTATATCGGGTGTATACTTCTATATCTTGAAATCAGACTGGAAGGAAGAAAGAGGAAAGATTGTAATAGTGAGGTGATGATAGTAATAAAAGATTTAAAAGTTTAAGATTAAACGAGAGATTTTCTATTTGACTTTTTCATAAAATAATAAAATATAAATATTATGAAAATTCTTGTTGGAATGAGTGGTGGTGTTGATTCTTCTATCGCAGCATATCTTTTAAAAGATAAAGGATACTATGTTGAAGGTGGAACAATGAGATTCAGAGGTGTTGATGATGAAGATATTGAAATGGCTAAGCAATCCTGTGAAATCATAGCAATAAAACATAATATATTTGATTTTTCAAGGGAATATGAAGAAATAATAATAAAAAATTTTATAGATGAATATAAAAATGGTAAAACACCAAATCCCTGTGTTATATGCAATGAGAATATAAAGTTTGGTTTGTTTTTAAAAAAAGCAAAAGAGATGAAATTTGATTTTATTGCAACAGGTCATTATGCAATAATAGAAGAAAAAGATGGGATTTTCTATCTGAAAAGAGGTATTGATAATAATGAACAATCTTATTTTTTATACAGATTAAAACAGGAACAATTAAAGAGTATCTTTTTCCCTAATGGTTATTTAACAAAAGAAAAAATAAGAATGATTGCGGAAAATTTAGGTCTTCCAACTGCTAAAAGGAAGAAAAGTCAAGATGTATGTTTTATCCGGGATATGGATTACAGGGATTTTTTAAGGGGAATTATTAAAGGAAAAAAGGGGCCAATAATAATGGATGGTAAGATAATAGGTGAACATAAAGGGATTACGGGATACACTTATGGACAGAGAACGGGACTTGGAATATCGTACAAAGAACCACTGTATGTTATAAAGATTTCACCCGAAGAGAATGCAATATATGTTGGAACGAAAAAAGATGTTTATAAAAGTCTTGCAATTATAAAAGATGTAAATATTATCTTTGAATTTGATATTGAGAAAGAAGAGTTGCTTGCAAAATCAAGATATAAATCTGATTTTGCTAAGGTAAGATGTAAAAGAATAGGGAATAGGGTAGAGGTTCATTTTGAAAAACCACATTTTGCATTAACACCCGGTCAATCTATTGTTCTTTATAAAGATGAATATGTGATTGGTGGTGGAATAATTGAAGAAGTTAGATAGATCACACTCACCTTTATTCTCTCTTATCAAGGGAGAGGAAGATAAGAAAAGGAGGAATTTATGAATGAGATTGAAGTTAAGATTCTTGAAGTAAATTTGGATGATATAGAGAAAAAACTTATATCATTTAAAGCTAAAAAGGAATTTGATGGTGAGATAATAACAGAATTCTTTGATTTTGACAATTTTTCAATCAGAAATAGTAATAGAATCATGAGATTGAGAAAATACGGAGAAAAAAGTTTTCTATGTCTAAAATCATCTATATCCCAGAAAGAAGTTAAAGAGATGGATGAGGTTGAAGTAGAGGTTGGGGATTTTGATAAAACAGAAAATATATTACTTTCAATAGGTTTAAGAATCTATGATAAAATAATAAAGAAAAGAAAAAGTTATGTCATTGACGATGTAAGGATTGAACTTGAAAGACATCTTGATAATTATTCATTTATACCAGATTTTATAGAGATAGAATCTGATGATAAGAGTAAAATATTCGAGGCAATCGAAAAACTTGGCCTTAAGAAGGAAGATGCAAAACCCTGGACTATTTTTGATGTGATAGAACATTATAAGAAATTGAGATAACAATCTCTTGCAAAAATTTGTTTTATTATTATCATTTTAATATGAGAATATTCTATTTTTTGATTTTTATATCATTTATCACCTGTAACAGGGAAAAGTATGAAAAAATCAAGATAATATCAAAAGATATAGTAGAAGCTGAAGCAGATTACTATGTTGGTAATATAGTTGAGGTGTATAACAATAATCTTTATATCTATGGGATTGGAAGACCATTAGTAAGATTCAACATTTTTTCTGAAAAATTAGATACTCTTTACTTTTCAAGGGATAAATATATATATTCAGTGAAAGAAAAAGATGGATTTGTTTATATTATCACTTCCGGAATATTAAAAAGAATAAATGAAGGATTAAAGGATATAGCCAATATAGGTATAGATGGATATTTTAAATTTATAAATGATGAATTGATTATAATCGAGGATTTTTCAAGTATAAAGGATTATTTTTCAGTTTTTAACATAAAAAACGGGAAAAAGATTTCTTCATTTGGTGAAATGATTGAATATCCAGATATAAAATTCAAAGAAAAACTAAAATATGATAGATTTACAATCCCATACCCTGAATTTGAATGGGATGTTAAAGGAAGTATACTTATCGTTTATGAATATTTCTATGACAGATTGAAGGCTTACGATGTATTTACAGGCAGAAAAATAAAAGATTTCGGTATCAAACATAAAGAATGGACAATACCAAAGGTTGAGATAAAAGGGAAAGGTAAAAACAAAACATATAAAATAAAAAAGACACCAGCGGCTGGAATTAGTATTTCTGATAATTATATCTTCATAGCATATGAAAAATTGTGGCTTAAAGAATGGGAGATAGGAAATTACGAAAATAAATTCAGGAAATTGTATAGAAAAGGATTTTTCTTTGTTGATGTTTACAGGAAGAAGGATTTTGAATATCTGGGAACTCTTTATCCTTTGAATGATCAGGATTTTTTTAAAGATGATTTATATTTCAGGGTATGGAGGATTAAATCAGAGGATGATTCAACTTTAACATTCTATCTTCAGGATAATAGTAAAGAGACATTCTTCAGAAAAGTAAAAATAACATTTAAAATTGAGGAAGGAAGATAATTGGATTTTGAAAGATTAATAAAAGAGAATATAAATAATCCTGAGGAACTTGAAAGACTTTATAGAACAAATGAAAAGGAATTCATAGATGCCTTCGGTAAGGTATTTTCTGAAAACCAAGATTCAATTGTTTTAAAAGTTTGGAATGCAAGACTGAATTATTCCCTTTATAGAGAAAAAACGGAAAAGAGTTTTAAGAAAATTAGTGATTTATCAATAATTCTGATGCTATCTTTTTTAGGTGGATTATTTCTGGAAATTCCTAATTTTTTAAAATATCTTAATATATATAGAGAAATATTTTATATAAAAAATATGCCTATTATTATTTTATTTTTGCTTTCAATATTTTACATTGTAAAAAACACCCTTGATAAAAGAAAAATCCTGATTATTTCTATTGCTTTTATTTTTTCATTTATATATATAAACTCTTTGCCTGAATTAAAAGATTCACAGACTATTTATCTGACATATCTTCATCTTCCAGTTTTTTTATGGTTTTTTCTTGGCCTATCATTCGCTGGTGATTATAAAGATTTACATAAGAGGATTGCATACATAAGATACAATGGTGAACTTCTGATATATTCTGGAATCTTACTTATTTGTTTAACAATATTAACCGGATTTACAATCTTTTTATTCAATGTTATAGATTTAAAGATAGAAAACTTTTATATGGATTATATCATTGTATTTCTTTTTCCTTCAATCCCACTAATTGGAACATATCTTACAGAAAAGAAAGAATTTTCAAAAAACTTTGCCCCGATTATAGCAAGAATATTTGCACCAATGGTTTTAATCACATTGGTTATTTATTTATTAACAATGCTAATTCTTCGCAAAAGCCCTTATAAAGAAAGAGAGACTCTAATCACTTTTGACTTTATGCTTTTAATTGTCCTCGGATTAGTTATATTTACGATATCCGAAAGAAAAAGAACTGATAAATCCATTATTGATTATTTGATTTTTTCATTGATATCAATTTCACTTATAATAGATGTGATTGCACTCTCTGCAATTATATTCAGATTATATTCATTCGGGCTCACACCAAATCGTTCAACTGCTCTTCTCATTAATATTTTAATGTTTATAAATCTTCTGGGAATAGTTATAAATTATATTCGTTTTTTCAGAAAAAAATCAGGATTGGAAACAATTGTATTCTGGATAGCAAAATATTTGCCTGTCTATTCGGTTTATGCTTTTATTATTTCGTTTATCTTTCCAATAATATTTTCATTTAAGTGAGAATCAGGAGGAAAGATGACGGATAATGATAAGAAAAAAATAATAGGTATAATGAAGGAATTGAGTAATTTTTCATTTTTAGGAACAATTGATGAAAATGCACCAAAAATTAAACCTGTATCGCCAATAGTGGATGATGAAATGAATATCTGGGTTGCAACATTTTCAAATTCAAGAAAGGTAAAACAGATAAAAAAGAATAATAACATCTCCCTTGCATTCGTGCAATATCCTTCAGGTGATAAAACTGTTTTTCGTTTCAGGAAAAGCGGAAATAATAGAAGACATTGAAGAAAAAAAGAAGGTCTGGAAAATATCCCGGTTTAATCTTGGAGAGTATTTCAAATCGGTTGATGATGAAAATTTTTGTCTTTTAAGAATTATACCCGAAATTATTGAATGGTGGGAAAATTGGGAAGATGGAAGGAAAATATACAAAGTCGAGACCTGATAAAAATTAATATTTTAATTGATTTTTGAATATTTTGTAAATTTTAATCAGTCTTTCTTAACCTTCTCATTCACAAATAAAAGTAAAATAGAGGAGAGGAGGGCTAAGGAAGCACCATAAATAAACGCAAATTTACCACCCAAAGACTGATATATAAACCCAAATATCACACTTGAAGGAAATGCAGCAATACCAATAGAGAGATTAAAAAGACCAAAAGCAGTCCCCTGATAATCCTTTGGGGATAAATCACTAACAAATGCCTTTTCAACCCCTTCCGTTAATGCGAAATATATACCGTATAACGCAAATAACAACCATATATGCCATAACCTCGTAGCAAATCCAAACCCAAGGTAAATCAACGCATAAACAATCCAGCCTGTTATAATAACAAGCTTTCTTCCAACCTTATCAGACCATATACCTCCAGGAATAGATAATAAAGCCTTAACAAAATGCAAAACCATCCACAAAAGAGGAACCATTGCAATTGAAACACCCACTTCATTCGCCCTGAAAATCAAGAAGGTATCAGATGAATTACTCAAAGTGAATAAGATAACAACAAAAAGATAATATTTAAATGAAAACGGAAATACTTTTAAATTGAAATTCAATTTGTTATGTTTTTTGTCATCAACTTTTTCTTCAACAAAGAAAAACAGGATAAACAAGGATATTATGCCTGGGATTACTGCAAGGAGGAAAACAGTTTTCATATGTAATCCGAATTTTAAGAGAATCATAGCGGTTAAAGGGCCAACAATAGCACCAAGGTGGTCCATTGCCCTGTGAAATCCAAATGCCTTTCCTTTGATATCAGGTGATACTGAATGTGATATCAATGCATCCCTCGGAGAGGTTCTTATTCCTTTCCCAACCCTGTCAATGAATCTGATAATTGCAACATGCCACCAGGCCCTTGTGAATGCAATTAAAGGTCTTCCAAATGTTGCAAGGGCATAACCTATAAAGATTAGAATCTTGCTTCTTTTAAATCTGTCCGATATATATCCTGAAAACAATTTCAGTAAACTTGCTGTTGCTTCTGCAATACCTTCAATAACCCCTAAAAATCCAGGTCCTGCGCCTAATACCTTTGTTAAGAAAACCGGAAGAAGGGGATAAATCATTTCACTTGCTGCATCATTCAGAAAACTGACAAAACCTAAGGATATTACATTTTTTGGTAGTTTTTTACTTTCATTCATCATTTTCTCCTTTTTATTTAAAATAAAAAATTTTAAAAAAAAATCAAGAAATTATTGACAAAAAATTCAATCATTTTATAATTGAATAAACGGAGGTAAATATGCTGTTGTTTATAATCATAGATCTTTTTCCAGATTATGATACAACTGGTCCGTTCCAAAATGTATCTTATCGTGTTTTAAATATCCCCGGGATTTACGAAACTATGTCTAATTCAAGGGTGTATTATCCTTCAAGTGGGACCGGAGTGGATACAAATGCAGTTCCCTGTCCTATAATTGTTTTTGGTCATGGTTTCCAGATGGGAATTGATAGATATTATAGTTATGCAAAACATCTCGCTTCCTGGGGATATGTGGTTGTTTTACCCACAATTTCAAACCCTTTTCCGACGCCTGAACATTATACGAGGGCGAGGTCAATGGTTGATGCAGCTTTGTTTATCTCCAGTCTGAATGATAGCGTGAACGATTTATTTTATCATAAACTCGATAAATTCAACTGGGGGTTTGCTGGGCATAGTATGGGTGGTGGTCTTGCTTTGCTTGCTGCTGATACTTTTAAATTACCAGATACATTGAAAGCTGTTGTTTCACTTGCGAGCCCGCAGACAACCCCTCAAACTCATTCTGAACATCTCGATGTGCCTAAAATGATAATAGCTGGATCAGTTGATAATATTGCGCCCTGGAATGATGTCAGAAGCGCATATTGGACAAATGCACCAGAACCTGGAACTTTTGCGGTTATAAATGGTGCTAACCATGGATTTTTTATGGACTATTCTTATTTCTGGGAAAATGGTGGGACGGCTACAATAACACGGGAAGAACAACAAAGAATTTCACGCAGGCATATGACTGCTTTTTTCAATAGATACCTGAAGAATGAATCAACAGACTGGAATTTCCATTATTGTTTTGGTGACTCAATTTACGGTCATCCAACAATGGATACAGTTGAAGTCAGATATACCGGAACAGGTATATATGAAGAAAGAAACCTTCCATCAACAATAATAGGAAAGACCTTTAAATTAGAAGAGGAACCCAATTCATATATACTGATTTTTGATATAACCGGTAAATTAGTCAAATTTTTGAAAACTCCTACAACCTGGGAACCCAAAAAGGAAGGAATCTATTTTATAAAAACCAAAAGTAAAATTATTAAAATTATTTGTATTAAGTAATGTCTGATAATATATATTATGTAAACTTGATTATTTATTGATTGATTCGTTTATTAATCTGTAATATTTGTTTAATATAATGACAAGTTCTTTCTTTTCTGTTTCGGTTAGTTTATAGTTATAATAGTTCTGTCCAGTTAGGTATCCGGTTGCGGTGCCAATAACAGTTCCTGCAGCAGTGCATCCGATTACCATACCTGTCCTAACCATCAAATCAAAGATTATATACATACTGTATAAAAAGATTCCAACTAATGCGTTATCGCAACCCGGTTCGGTCTCTGTGGTATCCATAGTTATAGTATTCTTTGCTATGTATAAACCTGCTCCGGCACCTAAAATTGAATATGGACAAACAGCAAGGAGAAAACTTGTAGCATCCCTATCTAAAATTCTTCTTCGAATTCTATTGTGAAAATCGTATACTTTAAACTTAAACTCCTCTATTTCTGGTATTCTACTATCAACTAATATGAAGTTTTCTTCTATTTCTCTTAATTTTTTATCTGCTTGGTATATGTCTTCAGGAAAATGAGATTTTTTATATAATTTGAATAATTTGCTTATTGAAACATCCGTACCAATCATAAAATTTGTAAAATCCTTTATGTCATTTTTACTAATTTCTATTGAATACATACTTCCCAAAAGTAATCTTATTCCATATTCATAATTGGTAAAATTAAATTTTCTCCGGGTTGTTTGAGGGAATCTAAGATAAAACACAGGCATTAAAAATGTATTTATATTATCAGTTTTTAATTCCTTATAAAAAATCTTCCGTAAAAGATAAGGTGAATATGATTTATTTAGATATTCATAATAGAATCTGCCAAAAAGAAGTTCGTATGATAATCCAATACCTAATCCTGTTCTTTTTTCTATAAAATAACAATCCCCACCAAATGAAGAAAAAAAATTCTGTATTTTTAGGTCTTGAGATGGAAAGTACCAATTCATTGTAAAAAAACCAATATTTACCAAAACAGTATCAATCATACAGAAAGATATTCATTTTCATCTAACTATTTCTTTAACGATTCTCCCGCCTTTTGTAGAGAATCAATCACTATTTTAATGAAGATAAATATCATAGCCCTCTCATCAAGTTCTATATCATTCTCTTCTTCGAAGAGCATTTCCACGACCATGGTAAGAAGATCTGGTTGTGGGTAATCTTTTAATAATTCTTCCGTTTTCTTAATAAAATCTTCATCTTCAATATCTTTCATCTTCTCGAGCATCTTCATATTTCTTTCTTCCATTTCATCCAATAGTTTGGGTTCTATTGTGGGTAAATTTTCTTCTGCCTCCAACATAATCTGCCAAGCCATAATACCAAGGCTCATAAGCATTTCCCTGCCTGACTCACTATAGTCTTCCCCGATTACATAAAGATATGTGAGTATGTATGGTTGTTCCTTTTCCATCTTTCTTAAAATGGATTTTATACCTTTTTCATCGAGTTGAGATAATTCCAAAAATTTTCTTTCAACATCTTTTAAAGATATTTTTTTCATTATTCCTCCAATTTTTTTATTCCTCTACCCTATTTGTTTATTTTCAATATCCTGTTCAATTCGTTTATTCTATCCTGAGCCATTTTGTTCTTAGGTTCCATTTCGAGTGTTTTCCTATAACAATAAAGACTTTTAGAAAATTCTTTATTTCTCAGATACATCGCACCAAGATTGAAATATGTCTCATAATACCTGCCTCCTGTCTTTTTAAGAAATTCAAGATGCAGGATTATTGAGGCTTTAAAATTGTTTGATTGATATGCAAAAACACCAAGGTTTATTAATTCATATGGATAAACCTGTTTTTTATAAAGTGATTCAAAAAAATGAACAAATTTGCTTTTCCTCTTTATTTTTAAAATATCCCATTCTTCTTTTTCGGTTATTATTGTATCCAGACCCATTTTATAAACAATCTCCATTATATTGACATCTTTTAGATCATCTCTGTATCCTTTCCTCACAAATATCGCAGTATTTATATCACAGTAAACCATTCTGAAATCGTTAAAATTCTTTAATTGCAGAAACCATTTTAATGAGACATCATAGTTAAATAATATAATATCAGGCTTGTATTTTTCAATTAATATCTTGAGACCATCTTTGTAATCAAAACTAATCCTGTATTCTTTGAAGAATTTTTCCCTCATTACCTCAAGTCTTCCATCTATAAAAACCTTCTGAGGTCCTTTCCATATAAGCCAGCTACCTGAATTTAAATCATTCAAGATTCTTCCATAAAGATTGTTATCACAGAGAAATTGAGCTGCTTTTACAGGATGAAGGTTTTCTTCAAGCCCGATACCAAAATGGACGTTTGTCCTTTTTGAAAAATAATAATCATTTGTTAACACCCTTAATATAAAAACAATCACTATTATTGAAGCAGGAATAGAGATAAAATAAGTGAAGTATTTATAACTTATCCTTTTGAATCTCTTTAGATTTTTTAAGTTTACTAATATTTCATTAAGAAAGATTCCGGAGTATGGTATTGAAGCAACAAGAAATAAAGGAATATTCCTTATAGCCATAGACGAGAGTATAAAAAAGATTGAAATAATTGCAATTTCATGAAACTTTCTTTTTTTTATTGTTATTAATGTGATAAGTAATGTGAACAAACTTAAAAAGTAATAAACATAAACTTGCCCCTGCTGGACAAAAGGTGCAATCTCTTTTTTCCTTATAGCCCATGGTGATATGAATTCAGATATTACACTCTTAAATACATTTCCACTCTGTAGTCTTGTAAAAAGATAAAATGGGAAAGTTATACCTTTAATGAAATAAGGGTTAACCAAGCAAATAAATATTGAAATTAAACCATATTTTAATAGAGATTTATCAATCTTTTTGTTATGGATTAGAATACCTAAGAAGTATGATAGTATCACTCCCCAGCTTAATATGTATAATCCATGAAAATTAACCCAGAGCAGGTTTATAAAAGGGATAATAAAAAGATAGTTTTTTTTCCTATAATAGTATTCCTCAAGAATGAACAATGTTAATGACAAGAAAATGTATGTGAATACCTCAGGACGAACTGTAAATCTTAATTCAAAGGGAAAAACAGAAATAAATAGAAGAATCGCAATAATCCCGGAATGCGTTTTATTTCTAAACATCCTTAGAAGAATAAGGAAATAAATAAGCTGGATTAAAATAGCATTAAAAATAACAATACCTTCGTAACTTGAAATTTTGTAAATCAAATAGATTACAATCTGGAAAAGCCAGTACATTGCTATATATTCATTATTATTCACAGTATAAGTAAATACATCATTTTTGTGGAATGCTTTGTTTTCAAGCATCCATTTTCCACCCCTAAGATGGAAACCAATATCTATCTCTGTTATTTTTCGTAATGATAAAGATAGGACAAGACAAAAAATCAAAGATAATAAAACAAACCATAATATTCTTTCTAAATTATTTTTCTTCATATTTTTATCATAAAACATATAAATGAGTTTGTCAATTGAAATATAGCCTGCTCAAAATCTTTGACAATTTTTATTTAGACTTGTATATTAAGAAAATGAAAAAGAATATCGATTACAGAATTTTTATACTGATCATTGTTATCCTTTCGGTCTCAACAATAAACAGATATGAATTCGGTGTTGACTATTCTGTTCTTCTACCATTTGTAAAAAAGATTATAAATCCTAATCTTTATCAATCTGATTATTTCATTGAACAGATGAAACACTACCCTACCCTATTGTGGTATATAATTGGTTATTTATGTAAGATAACACATATAAAATTAGAAATTTTACTGTTCATATTTTATTTTATTTCAATCTATTTCTTTTTCCTTGGTTTTTATCATATTGCAAAAATTATTACTGATAAGGATGATATTGCTTATTTAAGTCTTTTCTTACTTCTGTTTTCAAAACAATCTTTTGCCCTTGTAGAAACAATAACAACATCTTTTTATAACAGGACACCTGTTCTCCCAATACTAATATTTTCAATCTATTATTTTTTAAAGAAAGAATACTATTTATCATACATCCTTTCAGGTGTTGGTTTTTTAATACATCCGATGAGTGCCTTTTATGTTGTTTCTATAATTTTTGTTGCTTCTCTTTTTGAGATAAAGAATATTGGCTTAAAAAAGTTTATTATGTCTATTCTTGTTTTTACAATAATATCTTCACCAATTTTTATATTCTGGTTTTTAAATAAAGTCAATATCCCGTTTTTCCCTGATAATAACTGGTTAGAACTTCTTAGATTAAGGTCATCACACCATATCTTTCCTCTCTCATGGGATAAAAGATTATTTATTCAGGGTTTTTTCATTATAATTGCATTTTCATTAAGCCTGAAATATAAACCAGAAATGAGAATTTATAGAAATTTATTAATATTTTTTATTTCAATATTAATATTTTGTATTACCGGAACAATTTTTACTGAATTTATCCCTCTAACCCCTATTCTTATGATTCAATTATACAGGAGTTTTATTTATTTAATTTATTTTAGTATCATAATGGTAAGTAATTTCTATTACAATGCCATCTATAAAGAAAAAAATTATCTTGGAAAAATAGCTAATTTATTTTTAATCTTTCTTTTACTATTCGATAGCAAAAATTGGGAGATAGGTTTCTTGCTTATGATTACCCTATCTGCTTTCGTTATACTAAGTGAGATAAAGAAAAGAAAAGAATTATTATTGAGAAAAACAAATCTAATTATACTATCTTTTGTAATAATAGTTTCTTTCTATTCATTGATTGTAAACACTGATTCAGAAAAAGAATTCTGGTGGAAAGACTGGAAAGATGTCCAGGTATGGGCAAGGAAAAACACAAATATAAATGATGTCTTTATCGTTCCACCGCATCTATGGGGTTTCAGGGTTTATTCAGAAAGAAGTATATACACTGATTGGAAAGATGGAACAATGCTAAATTTTAACCCTTATTTTGGTTATGAATGGATAAGGAGGATGAAAAATCTTGGATTTGAAGATAAAGATAATATGGTTCAAGACTATAAGGAACTTAATGAAGAAGGATTCCTAAAAATATCGGAGGAGATTTTCAAATGGAAAAATAATCCAGAAGCAGTATATATTGTAGTGAATAAAGGACGGAGTTTAGGATTCAGAGAAGTCTATAAAAATAATTTATTTACAATATTTGAGATAAAAAATAAAAAATCTAATTTCTAAATTCTATATTTATTTTCTTATAATTTTGGGGTATTATGAAAATGTCTTCAGGTATATTGTGCCGTTCCTCAATATTTGCTATCTTAAATTCACTTGTATACTGTTTTATTTCATTGTTTTCTCTTGTTAATTTATAGTTTAAAAGTTTCAAAACAAATCCTAATTCTTCAGTATCTATTTTTTTAAAAATTATACTATCTATCTGTTCAATTCCGGATAAAATGAATGCTTTTTTTAAAGTTAAAGGAATATATTTGAATATTAAGTTATTTGTAACCCATATTTCTTTTTTCTCTTCTATTAATATTTTTTTATCCATTTGATGAGGACCCAAAGGCATTTCATATGTATAACTTATGTAGTAATGGTTACATAAAAAGTTTTCAACAATTTCATCCTTTAGCTTCTTAACTACAATTTTTATATTTCTAATATGGTTAATTTCTTTATTTTCGTTTAATAGTGGAGTAATTATATTTTCTTTAAATTCATAATAGATGTGCTTTTTGGGGTTTACAATAAAAAAATTAGAAGTTTTAAAGTTGTATATCCAGTAGACTTGGTCATTTACAAAATCTTTTTTACTCCGGTCAATATCACTTTCATTCCTAAAATAAGGAAAAATGAAATCAAAACGCAAGTTTTGATTATTCAAATAGCATCTTACCTTGGTTCTTGATATAGTATTCCCAATTTGAGACTTAAAAAGTAATGAAAATTCAGCATCTGCAAATAAAGAAATGTAAAAAACGAATAATAGAAAACATTTATTAATTTTCATATATTTATTCTATAATCAGTTAAAATTTTGTCAACATACCCTTTTTAACGAAAACTTACATAAAAAAGTAAAAGATTTGAAATATAATCGTAATTTTCTAAAACTTTATATTCTTTAAGAAGTATATAATTTTTTACTCCATATAAAGATAGGAGATTATTATAGGTTTTTATAAACATTCCATATTCTTCCCTGTTTGAGAATAGTAAATATATTGGAATATTTTTCTCTTTAAAAAATAAAATGAATTCAGGTAAAAAATGGATACTGCTTGAAGCCATTATTTCATTTTCAATAGATAAAGTCGGAGCAGCCCTTCCAAATATCACACACTCTTCACTTGTTATTTTTACTATATCTTTTGAAGTATTATATAAAGTATATTCCTTTGTTTTTAACCAGTAAAGATAATGATAGATGTTTATAAATGAAGAAATCAATAAAATCCCAATTATAAAATAGCCTAATCTTGATATCTTTTCATAATCTTCTTTTTTTTCGTTATCGGTGTAAAGAAACAGAAAAAAGGGGATTATTGATAGACATATAAATAATGGGATAAAAAAAATGAAGACATAAAAATATAGAGATGGACTTATTTTCATTTTGCCGATTAGTATATATTCTGCATCTCTAAGAATAATATGTGATATAAAGAAAATAAAAAATAATGAAACAAAAATGAATTGAAATATCTTCATCGCATTAAAGTTTTTCCAGAAATTTATTTTTAGACTAAAAATTATTATAACCATTACGATCGAAATTAAAAGAGCTGAAATTGTATTTTTAGAATCTATTGTGTTTATGTCAATTAATGAGATAATAAGCAATATTGAAAAAATAGATAAATAACCAGATAATATAAATAAACAAATTTTTTTGAATAAATTTTCTATAAAAAATTTATATCTTTGGGTGATTAGAATTCCAAAGCCAATTATAAAAAAAGGTATCATAATTATAAAATATCTAATAGGTTGATATAAAAATATAGATATCATAATACAATTTAATATAGTAAAAAATGCTATAAATCTTTCAGGGAATTCAATTTCCATCTTTTTTATAATTTTTAGCAAAATACCAAAGGTTAATAATAATCCCAAATATGATTGTATTGGGGAATGAAAATAAATATTAGTGTGAGGAAAATCAAGAAAATTCTTAACTATTTCTTTTGTGAATATCGTTAGTCTTAAAAAAACTTCGGATGAAGCACCTCTAATAAATAATTCGGTGCTTTTCGTGATAAACATAATTAAAAAAGAAACAATAATTATTCCAATAAATCCTAAAAGAAAAAATAGTATTCTAATAAAAAATAATCTAAGATTCTTTTTAAAATCAATCAAAATGCAAAAAAAGATTGAAAAAATAAATGGGATACTTTGAGTTTTTATAAAGATTAAAAGACCACAAAGAAATCCAGAAAACAAAAATATAAAGTTTTTATCGCTTGAGATTAAGAGATAAAAAATTAATAATGTAAAAAAAACGAGAATTGACTCTGCAAGTGCAAGTTTAGAGTAAAAAATAAATATATGATTTATTCCTAAGAGATATAAACAGAAAAAAGAAACATTTCTTGAAAAAAGCCGTTTTGTTATAAAGAAAAAGACAATAAGGCTTAATAATCCGAAAAATATTGATACTAATCTTGCCTGTAAAAATCCAACACCAATGATTTTAAAGGTTGCAAGATAGATTAAATGTGGTAATGGAAAAAATGTAATATTTTTATTTAGTAAACTTGTTGTTCTGTCAGGCATACCAAATAAAACTCGGTTTCTTGCAGATATGACTCTAAATCCTTCGTCTGTCAAATATACACCATAACACCATATTTTTTTAGCAGGTGGATCTGCACGTATGTATGAAAAATATATGAGTATAAACGATAAGAACAAAAGAATTAAAACAAAGTTTTTTTTCAATCTTAATGCAACTTTGCCTAAACAATTGTTAGACATATTTTTATTATTAAGCATATTTTACTTTATGTCAAATCATTTTCTTTTTTCTATCACAATTCAATATTTCTTAATTCAATTGAAACTAAATATACGAAAATGTCAAATGTTAACACATGACGCCAAAAACTTGACAAATATTATTATTAAAATATACTAAAAAATATGTTCAAAAAATATAAAACACATATCATAGTTTTACTCTTTACTATTTTAGAAATTGTTATATTCAATTCTCAAAAGTATTATATATATGACCATAATATTGTAATTCCATTTATAAATAAGATAATGTGTAAAAGCCTTTATCCCTCCGATTATATTATTGGTGAAATGAAATATTACTATACTATATTATGGCATATAGTAGCATGCATTTTAAAATTTACCCATATTGATATAAAAGCACTTTTCACTTTAATTTATATTTTAACCATATATTTCAGATTTTTTGCATTATATCTTATCACAAGGATAATTACAAAAAATGAAACTGCCACATATCTCTCACTTTTTATATTTCTTTTTAATAGATTTACATTCACAAATATTCTTTTGCAAGAAAATATGGTTATCACAAGATTTGTTGTTGCACCTTTTCTAATTTTCTCAATTTATTATTTTTTAGCAAGAGATTATATTAAATCATACATATTTTTAGGTATTGGCTTTCTTATCCATCCATTAAGTTCCCTATATGTGATTATAATGATTATAGTTGCTACATTTTTTGAGATAAAGGAAATAGGTATAAAAAAATTTATAATATCTCTTACAATTTTCTTTATTATCTCATCACCAATTATTATATGGAGAATTGTTTATTCTCCAGAAAGCTTGAATTTTATTCCGGATAAAAATTGGGTTCTTTTACTGAGGCTTCGTTCACCTGAACATTTATTTCCATTGTCCTGGAAAAAAGATTTATACATTCAAAATTTTCTTTTTATAACAGGATACTTTATCACTTGGAGAAATAAACCTGAGTTCAGAATACATAGAATGATAGTAATTTTTTCATCTGTAATATTTTCATTATGTTTAATAGGTTTTATCTTCTCTGAATTTTTACCTTTGACTTTAATTTTGAATTTACAAGTTTTTAGAAGCTTTATTTATATATATATATTTGGTGTAATATATTTTGTGCATTATTTTTATGAAGAAACAAAAGAAGGGAAAAAATTGATTTATAAATTCTTAACATTAATAGTCGCTTTTTTTATACTTTACGGCTTCGCGATATTTGAAGTAATTCTATCTGTATTTATTATTATTACATTTACAAAAGTTATTTATCAATATAGAAATTTAAATATAAAAGAAAAATATCTAAATAATCTTATCTTATTAATGATGCTTTTAGTAGTTATTTTTTTGAAAATTTTCATAATTACTAAATACAGTGACACTCCAAATAAAAAAGCATGGATTGACGCTCAAGAATGGGCTAAAAAAAATACAAGGATAAATGATGTTTTTATAGTTCCTCCTACCCAATATGGTTTTAGGATTCAATCTGAAAGAACAATATATGGTGATTGGTATGATGGGACTTTGTTAAATTTTAATCCTGAATTTGGATATGAGTGGTTCAGAAGGATGAAAAAATTAGGATACAATAGGGATTTACAAGAGTTGAAACAAAAAAAAATATTTTACAAAGATGGTCTTGTTGATTATCAAGATTTCAACGACCTTTATGAAGAAGATTTTCGGAAAATTTCTCAGGAGATATTTAATTGGGAGAGTAAACCAGAAAGGATTTATATTGTAAGGTGGAAAAGTGAAAAATGTTTGAATTTTAAAGAAGTATATAAGAATTCTCGTTTTATAGTTTATGAGATATCAAAAGAATAAAGATTTATTTCACCACAATATTAAGAATCTTATCCTGAATATAAATTTTTTTTAGTACATCTTTTCCATCAATAAATTTTCTTATATTTTCATCCTTTATAGCCTTATCAAAGATATCCTTTTCATCTGAACCTTTTTTTGCCTCAACCTTTCCCCTTAATTTACCATTTACCTGTATTATGACAGTTACCACTTCGTCAAAAAGCGCATCCTCGTCATACTTTGGCCATTCTTCAAAAAATATACTTTCCTTCTTACCAAAGAATGAATATAGATATTCAGATATATGTGGGGCAAAAGGAGCGAGAATTTTTGTGAATTCCTGTATTACATAAGCATAAGTATCATTCCCTTTATCTTCATAGGCAGTTATGTCATTGAGCATTTCCATCAAACCTGCTACGGCAGTATTAAAAAGAAAATTCTCAATGTGTTCTGTTATGAATTTCTTTGTCCTTTCTATCTTCTTATATAAAATATCATCTTTATCAGGTAATGGGTTCTTTCTTGAAATATAAGGTGTAAAATGGTTATAAATCCTCTTTAAGAATCTTTCGGAACCTGCAAGGTCTTTTGTTGACCATAAAATATCCTTCTCAGGTGGTGCAGCAAATATAACTGCTATCCTTGTAGCATCAAGCCCTATCTTATTCATCATATCAATTGGGCTTACTGTATTACCTTTTGATTTTGACATAACCTGACCTTTCTCATCACATACCATTCCCTGATTGAATAATCTTATAGCAGGTTCATCATCTTTAAGGTAACCTAAATCGTAAAGGAATTTAGTTATGAACCTGAAATATATAAGGTGTCCTGTTGCATGTTCAGCACCACCTATGTATAAATCTATAGGGAACCATTTATCCGCTTCTCCCCTTTTAAATATCTCCTTATCATTTTTTGGGTCAAAGTATCTTAAATGATACCAGGATGAATCAACAAATGTATCCATTGTATCAGGGTCCCTGTGTGCATCACCACCACATTTAGGGCATTTCACATTATAAAATTCAGAACAGTCCTCAAGTGGTGACCTGCCCTGTGGAATAAAATTCACTTTATCTTCAGGTGGTAATACAACAGGTAATTCATTTTCCGGAACAGGGACAATCCCGCATTCAGGGCAATGTATCATAGGTATAGGGGTTCCCCAGTATCTCTGCCTTGACACAAGCCAGTCCCTTAATTTATATGTAATTTTCTTTCTTCCTTTATTCAGTCTTTCGAGTTTATCGTTTATTCTATCAATTGCAGTTTTTGAATCCATACCATTAAATTCAAAAGAATTTACAAGTATCCCATATTCCTCATAAGCCTTATCAAGTATATCTGGAGCATAATCTTTTCCATCAGGGCTTATTACCACCTTTATCGGTAGATTGTATTTCTTAGCAAATTCAAAATCCCTCTGGTCATGAGCAGGAACACCCATAACAACACCAGTTCCATAACTTGAAAGCACATAGTCTGCTACAAAAACAGGGACTTTTTCTCCTGTCAAAGGATGGATTGCATAAACACCTGAAAACACGCCTGTTTTTTCCCTTTCCTGACTCTGTCTATCTATCTCTGTCATAAGCAGAGCCTTATCAATATATTCTTTAACTTCTTTTTTATCTATTCCATTTGCAAAAGGATGTTCAGGTGCAACTGATATAAATGTGACACCAAAAAGTGTATCAGCCCTTGTTGTGAAAACTTTTAGAGTCTCGCCATCTATTGTATCAAATTCAATCTCTGTTCCTATACTCTTCCCTATCCAGTTTTTCTGCATTGTTTTTATGTTTTCAGGCCAATCTTTCAACCTTTCTATTCCTTGAAGCAATCTTTCTGCGTATTCGGTTATCTTGAAATACCATTGTTCCATTTCTTTCTTTATAATGATTGAATCACATCTCCAGCATCTTCCACCGATAACCTGTTCATTAGCTAAAACAGTTTTACAACTCGGGCACCAGTTCACATAGGATTTTTTTCTATATGCTAATCCTTTCTCATACAATCTTAGGAAAATCCACTGATTCCATTTATAATAAGAAGGTTCTGCTGTCAGAACTTCCCTATCCCAGTCATAACTTATATTCAGTAATTTTAAAGTGTTCTTAGATGTATTTATGTTATTATAAACCCATTTTTTTGGTGATGCACCCCTTTTAATTGCTGCCTGTTCAGCAGGTAACCCAAATGCATCCCATCCGAATGGATGAAGGATATCATATCCATTCATCCTTTTATATCTGTAAATCAGATCACCTATTACATAATTTCTGCAATGTCCCATATGTATATCACCCGAAGGATAAAGAAACATCTCAAGGAGATAAAACTTCTTCCTTGGATTTTCGGGAGTCTTATATAAAGAAAGTCTTTCCCATTTTTCCCTTGCTATTTTTTCTATCTCTTTAAAATTATATTCTTTTTCCATTTTTATACATTATAAGAATTCAATGAAATTTGTCAATATTTTAATCTTCTCTATTTATAATAGAATACAAAATCGTTTTTAAAAAATTAAAATTCTGTTTCTTGTAGTATTCTCTTTCTCCTTTTTCAAGTATTGAACCTAATTTTACATTATAATCAACTTTTTTAAGTGATTCTATAGTTTCGAGTATTTTTTTTGCATTCTCCTTTGTAACTGAAAGTAGAATACCTCTTCTTGTTATAAATTCAATATCAAAGGCATCTCTGATTTCCTTCCTTTCAATAAATGTTATTATTTTTTCATTTAGCATTTCTTGTAATGTGGGAACATCCACTATTACTTGAATATTAGAGTGTTTACTGAATGCAATCATTTTTTCCGTTTTTATATTTTTCTCTTCTTTTCTTATTTCTATCTTTAACTTTTTGGGATACTTTTTTGATTTGATCTCAAAAAGAAGAGTATGAAATTTATTTGATGCATCTGTTAATATATATTCAGAAGCGAAAAAGTCTTTAATTCCATCAAAAAAAATATTTACTTCAATTTTTTTTAAAAGCCAGAAATCAAGGTCTAAAGAATACCTGTTTAAACCATAACAAAGTCTTAACATTGTTCCACCACAAAATATAAGGTTTTTTAAATGTCCTTTATTCTTCATTTTTTCAAGAACTTCTATCTCAAATTTTTCCTGTTTTATAAGTTCTTCCATATTTTTCTAAAAAATTGCTTTGTCTTTTCTGGATATTTTTTTTCTAAATTAATTAATATTTTTTTGTCAAACCTATCTAAATTTATCTCAGAAATAGAAAATTGATATTTTCCAAAAGATGCAAGATAAAGCATATCAAAAAATGCTTTTTCCTTTGTCGCAATAAAAAAACTTCCTTCCCTTATATATCCAAAAAAGAGTTTTCTGTTTATCTTGTAATACTTGAATTCAAAATCTTTTACAGTATATATTTTAGTCCTGTAAATACATATATTTTCTATAATTCTTGGAACCTGTAACGTCATATCATAAAAATTTAAAGCAGTCATAAGAGAAATATAAGAAGGAGATTGGAGAAAATTCGAAATATAAAAAAATTCTTCTAGTCCCATATTTGAAAATCTTTCTGTTTTTATATAAAAATCCCTTTTAACTCTTAAAAAATCGCCTTTCTTAATTTTCCTCGAAAGATAAACTCTAGAAGAACCTATTGAAATCCTTCTTTCTTTTGAAATATCTTCAACAGAAAAGAAAAGTTTATCATTAAGCATAAAAAATTAACATTTTTGTTAATTATATGTTCTTAATGTAAAATGTCAATAGTGATTTTTTCTTGGAATCTTCAGTTTAATTCTATTTTGAACTATACTTAATTCTATCTCCCTTGCCTTTAGAGGTTCACCGTCCATCTCAAAAAGAAAATGATTTTCACCTAAAATCTTAAGTTTTTTACCCCTAAAATGGTAAAGTTTTTTATATTTAAGATGATTTGCGTCATAAACAGGTAATAACACCTCTTTTATGAATGTGTATATATTTGTATCTTTAACATAAAGGAATTCAAAGATTCCATCGTCTATCTTTGCCATAGGTGCAATATGCATACCGCCCCCAAAATATCTTCCATTAGCTGCACCTATAATGGTTATTTTTCCTTCATCTACAAATTCGTCATCAATGAATATCTTTACCTTGAATGGTTTAAATGTTAATATTCCCAAAAGACTTGAAATAAGGAACACAGGATATCCACCAAGTGATTTGGGTAATCTCCTGGCTATTCTAACAACACTACCACCAAGCCCTGCATCAAGAACATTTATAAAATATCTTGTATAAACTTTCTCATTTTCATTTAGGACAACCCTCCCGACATCTGAATATATAACATCACCATTTATTATTGTATCAAGTGCCTCTTCCATTTTCCTTGATATACCAACTGTTTTCACAAAATCAACACCTGTCCCGAGCGGTATAAAACCTATTTCCGGTAATTCTTGCTCTTTAATAGATAAAACACCATTTATCACCTCATTTATTGTTCCATCTCCACCTAACGATACAATCAGGGAAGAACCATTCAACACAGAATCCCTTGCAATATAATATGCGTGAAAAGGATAATCAGTAACCTTTAAATCAGTGTTAAATCCGGAGTTTTTGAGTCTTTTCTCAATTTCAAGGACAGTATTCTGCATCTTCTTAAAAGAAAAAAAGTTCACTATTAAAGATATTTTTTTCATTCCATCCTTTCATTCAGAATCAAGAATTTTTTATGATTCAGGAATCTCAGGTTTTCTGATGAATATAGAATAGTTATAACATCATTTCTTTTTCCCATATAAATAATATCATTTTTAACAGATAAAGAACCGCATATCCAGATTGTGCCTGAATATTCAGGTGAAATAATCAAAGAACCATCTATATAAAAAAGACCTTTCCAGTATATGTTTACATTTCCATTCAACCTTAGGTCTCTTCCAAAATAAATCAATCCTTTACCTTTTATATCATTTTTCAATTCATCCAATCTATAAAACCCAAATTCTTCCTTGATAGTGTCTTTCCACTTTATATTCTGAAATTCAAGATTAATTTTCTGTTTCCCTTGATATGAATTTCCATTCCCATTATGAAATACTTTACAGAAATCTATATTTGTGTTAAATGGAATATCCTCCCTATGGTCAAAATCACAGATAACAATAGGAGATATTGAGTCAAAATATGTATTCTGAAAATATAGAACATTTTCAATCTCTGAATTATTATTAACTTCAACTATTTCATACCTTCTATTTTTTTCATAATATTTTTTTTTCTGGTTAATATCTACAATTATAACAGGTTTGAATCTATTCGAAAACTCTTTTGGCTCACCTGCAAATTGGACATTATTCTTTTCATCATAGAAATAGAGTAGTCCATCTTTCTTTTTATAAGAAAGCCTTATTTCTTCTATTTTATTTAGGGTATCACCGAATAAAAATTTTACAGATGAATAAACCCTTTTATGAATTTCTTTTTTTATTTCACTATTTGTAATAACAATGGACCAATCAGGGTTTAAAATACCAGTTTCACCAATATAATACTGGCTTTGAGAATCCGATAACCTGAATATAACTTCTTTAAGTGCATCTTCAACATTGTTTATATCTACAAAACTATTAATCTCATTAGACACATTTTTTATTTCAATATTTAAATTTAATAAAATTGTAAATCCAATAAAAGAAAAAATCAATATTAAAAAAGTTGTCAAAAGAAGTATGTATCCATTATTCATAAAATTCTTATCTTATTCCTAAATTTATATTTTTTATACTGTATGCCCCTTCACCATCCTCTGCCTTAACCTGAATAGTTATTCCCGTAAACCCTTCGGGTATCTGTCCTGAAACAACACCCGTATTCTCATCAATGGTCAAAGGCAAATTTGAAGAAACAATAGAATATTTAATCTTATCTCCATCATGATCAATTGCATTTACCTTAAAATTGAAACTATTAGATGAAATCTTTATGGAATCTTCTTTCATCTGAAATGCAGGTGGTGCATTCTTTACATAAATGACTGCGCTGACAAAATTTTCAGATGTCTCTTCTCCATCGTTTGCACGCACAATAAAATTTATAACATCGTTCTTTTTAAAATTTCCCTTTAAAACAGTTGAGGTTTCATCGAGTTTTTTGTTATTTAAGAACCATTCACAGGTATAAGTCAGATTATCACCATCAATATCTTCTCCATTTCCTATAATCTTTATCTCCTTTACATTGGAAGTTATTGTATCAGGTTCTATCCTTGCGCTTATCATAACAGGTTTTGAATTCCTTATATATTTTTCTGCCGTTCTATAAGGTTTTCCATATTCTTTTCCGTCAAAAGGTGTTATTTCAACATAAATCTTATCCCCTTTTGAAAGTAGTTTAAGTTCTATCTCACTTTCTTCAAGATATTCTTCGTCGTTAACGAACCATTTGAATTTATAGGTTATATTATCTTTGTCATTATCTTTACTAAAAACGCGAACCTGTGCTTTCGTGTTTTTATAAACCATTGAAGGAATTATCTCTGCCCTGTCTATGGAAGGGGGAGAATTCTTTACATTTTCACCTGATTTCCTATTGCAGGAAAAAAATAATAATATTATCAATAAAATTAACATTTTTATTTCGACCTCCATTTTTCAAATCTTCATTTCACTTACAATAAGAGTTCTGTATTTCTTCTTCAGTTGTTTCTTTTATATATACAATCCGATGAATACTTCTTGCCTTTTCAAGCATTAATTCTATACTGTCTTCAGGATAATATTTTGGCAATATCATCTCTATTAAAAGAACACAGGGCATTTTCAAGGTAAATAAATTAACAGGATTTTCAAGTGTGTCAACAAAAAAATATGGATTTTTTCCTATGGTTATATCCAGATCTTCTGATAATATTAACTCTTTACAATCTCTTAGATAGATAATGTTATTGACAATACTATCACAAAATGCACCACCCCTATAAAGATAGCCTTCATCTTTATCATCTAAATGTAATTTTATATTTGGTTTTGATAACAATAAAAACATTAACACATAAATTTGCATAATTACCTCCTTTTCCACATTATAAGACCACCCCTTGGGTCCATTACAAGGTTTATATTTTCTATCTGTTTTACAGCACCACTAATCTGTATATATATCTTTTCATCTGTAGGACCAACATACAAACTTGGCTCAGCTGGAAGACCTGGCCCTAAGTCGGCTAAAACCTCATGTTCACCTGTAATAGGGTTTTTGGGAAGAATAGGGTTTTTATAGGCAGTTCCAGTGTAATAATATAATGCATAAAGTCTTCCCTTGCCGGTCGCCTCACATATATCACCGGTTGGGGTGAAAGTCGTGTATACAAGTGTTCCACCAATTACGTAAGGTCTTGTGAATGATTTTTCACCACTAAATGACAGGACCCTGTACCATCCTTTCTTCCCTCTTAAGAACGTTTCCAATTCATTGAAATTTTTAACACCCGATAATCCAGTAACAGAATCAGGTCCATAAACTTTAACATTTGTAACATTTTGAAGTTCAGAAATTGAAACAGTTGAAGATGTATCAGTGTCTTTAATACCATAAAAATATTCTGTAGTTTTATCTGAAACATCATCGCTTGAAAAATATTTACCAGTGCCAAAGTAAATCCAGAGTTTACCCTGTTCATCAAGTGTTGCAGCAGGTGCAGCAGTAATTGGCCTTGTTGGTCCAAATAATTTAGTAAGTGTCCAATTGTTTGGATCTGCTGATTCTCTTGTGTTTAATCTATAAAGATTTCCCCTAAAATCTGCCGGTGCAATATTCCCAACTGCATCATAATAAGTTCCAAAATAAACAAGATCAACATTATAATCAAGGTCAAGGTCAACAGAAATAATATCACCTATTGCTGAACGGGGTTCTGATAAAGTAAATGTCTTAACTACAGAACCATCAGAAAGATTAAGAACATAAAGTTTTGCATTTATTGAACTATAACCATTGAATTGTGTTGGTCCTGTTCCAACTATCATATACCAGTTATTTTGAACTTTAATTACATTTGGATAGGATGTAGAATATGTGTATTCAGGTATCTTCCATTCCCATAGGACATCAGGGTTTAATGGGTTTGTGACATCAATACATGCATAACCCGAAGAAAGTATTGTTCCACCTGGGAGTGTGTATTTGGTTCCACCCATTCTGAAGCCAGAAATAAGCACTGTTCCCCATCCATTTATATGTGTGTTATCTGCTGTGAAAATCTTAGCATCTGTTGGATATGGTTTTAAATCAACATAATAAACATGACAGTATTCTTTCTCTTTTAACCATTTTAGGTGTGGTAAAAGGTTAAATGGTATATAAGCCCAGAGTTCTTTACCTGGGGTATGGCCTGCAGGGTCGAGATGTCCTGCAACAACACCTGAATCAGTATAGTAAAGACCAATATTTACACAGTGTAACATTCCATCATTTGCACCTGCATAAACCACAGACCTTCTTTTTTCATCAAAATTATATTTTCTGAAATAAGACATATAACTTGTATCACCATAAAGCAGGTCATACCTTTCCATAGGCGGCCCTACAACAAGTGGTGAAGAGAACATTATATCACCCAACTTGTAAAGTCTATTATCAGGAAGCTTCCTATTTCTAAAACCAAAGTCATTTTCCCCCCTTATATATCTTATCAATGTATCAGCCTCACCATCAGTAGAAACATCTAAATATGGCTTTATAATATTTTTGTTAGCAGCTTTAAATTCTATTTCAGTATTGTTAATAAAAGTCCAGATATTTCTTATATTAGATGAAACATCTAATAGATATTTTCCAAGGTCGAATATTGTTTTTAAATTATCATAATTTACCTGATCTACAAATTGTAAATTTTTGTTATCACCATTTATATCTCTGTATCTTAAAACCTTTGTTTCTCCCGAAGCAGTATCGTATTCCATCCTTATAACAAAATCATTCTTAAGATGCATCTGTAGATTACCTTCTGTTTCTTCTCTAAGATTTCCAAATGGATCTACCCAGACACCATGAAGCATACCTATCCAATCAATTGCAGTCTGCCCATAGAATTTTCTTGGATAATACATTGCATAAGTCCCAACACCTTCTCCCCTTGTCCCTGTTGCAACTATTGCAGTAGCAGTTCCGGAAGAAACAGTTGCCATAACCTCGTAAATAATCTTCCTTATGGATGATTCAAGGGAATCACCCGTTTCTGCTTCATAATATTTATCTGGAACCCCATCGTTGTTTTCATCATATTCATCTCTCTGTGGTAGTTTGTCCAAATTTCTATCATTGAATCCACCCCATTTTGCTATACTCTTAAAAAGATTTGCACCTTTTCCAAAACAAAAAACTGTATAAAATGTTAATTTTTGTTCACCTTTTAGGTTAGAAGGCGTTCTTGTTCCACCATCCACCCTCAAATCTGTAACATGTGCATAATATGCATAATCATCTGCCCTATGGTCTGTTTCTGTATAATAACCATCGTCTGAACAGTCTTTCTTTGAATTCACATCATCCCAACTATCCGTATCATATCCTGTTAGATTATTATTATAACTACATAAGGACTGTATGTCCCCTCTATAGCCAACAGGAATTCTGTGGGTTCCTGAATAATCGGTTGTTGTAACAATTTGATCCCTATTTGCCTGTCCATCTCCAAGGAGAACGACGAAAGAATGTGCACACCATAATGTGTCATATATATTTCCTATTACCTTTCTAAGATAAGGGTCATCGGGGAATTTATTGTAGTTACCAAAATGGTCTTTTTCGGAAGCAAAATAATGTATTGCCTGAAGGATGGCATCACCAACATTTGTAGCATATCCAATCGGTTGTTCTTTTATACCTGTAATTAATTCGGCAGCATTCTGCCCTGAATCATTAGCGGAGAAACCATTATCTTTAATTAATTTTAGAATTTTATTTTCTTTAGAATCTTCAGTATATACCATAACTGCAAATCTCGGTATCTGATTCCCACCGTCCCATTTTCTATCAAGGTCTTGGTCACCTATTTTAGCAAGGATTCCTATCCTGTAATCAGTAGAAAGAGTTGAAACATCTATTTTTGTCAGCGATGCCGTAAAATTCTTTTTCCATTTTCCATTATAAAAAGAATCAACAACTATTGAAGTTGCTCCCTGTGATGTCCTGTCAAATCTGTATTGAACTGTCGAATCAGAAACAAGGGTAATCAAAGGAGTAGGCCAACCATCATCTCCAGAAGTATAACCACCCCTGCTTTGCAGTTTTTCATTCACATAGTCTGAAGTTGGATTCCCTTCACCACCAACAAGAACCTTCTTCATAATGTCCCATCTTGACATAGTTGCCCAATTTAATATATTCCCAAGTATTCTCTTATTCTTAAAATCAAAGTTAGTTGTTGTAACTCGGTAATCACCATTTGCACCTTGACCTGTTGTAACCCATTGCGGGTCACTATAAACGTAAATTGAATCAGGGTGAAAATAACCATAATAACGCATATTTGGATTATAATTAGTTCTTGGGTCACCACTACCAAACCAGTATGCCCTTGCATACATAGAGAGTGAAATATCAAGGAGAAAAATAAGATTTGGTTTTACAGCCCTCATAATTGTTGGTGGTGCATCACAGGGCATTGTCTGGGTATAACTTGACAAAGAAAACAGTAACAAAATTAAAATAAATTTTTTCATATCTACCTCCCTGCTATTCCTATAACTTTTCTTATTATTGTTTCAAGTGATGTAAATTCACCCCTTGTCCTTGATGCAGTTGATGTTAGTGCATAAACATTCATAGCACCACCCCTTGATGCTGCAACACCAAGTCCGAGATAACCGACTGCAAACTCAATAGCACCACCCGGCTGTGGTGCAGTAGCAAGGAATTCCGGGTGAATCTGGACATTGTATCTGGTTATATTTATTGAAAATGTTGTATCAATCCTCTCTCCCATCCTGAATGCATTGTGTATTGTCTGTAAACCTCTGTCTATCCCACCTTCTGCTGCTTCAAAAGATGTGTATGACCTGTATTCAGCACCTGTAATCCTTATTGACTTTGATGTTAAAAAAAGCGCAACAGAGACTGCAACAAGGATAAGGCTCATAACAAGGACTGTTGTTACAAGAACAACCCCTTTTTTAAATTTCATTTTAATCACCTCCTTATATTCCTTGGTGATATTGTTGTTGAAAGTAATAACCTATCAAATCTTCTTTCAGTATCTGTAAAATTTATAGTTCTGTTCTCAATCTGCATAGTCTCTGCAAACCTAACATCCTGCAATCTGCTTTCAGTCCTGACAAGCATAGAAACCCTTATTACAAAAGTTCTATCATAAAGGACAGAAGAGTTAAAGCCCTGTATACGTGCTTGAAAATTTTCAAGACTGTTTTCAAACTCATTTGGTTCAACCTCACCATCATCATCAACATCTATACCATAAGCAAATTCAAGGTCTTCTACATTCTCAAGGAACCTTTCATTCCCACGCATAAGGACAGGAATACCATCTATTGTCTGTATTCTATATGTTATCCCATTTGTATAAACATTATTATTTTGAATACAATAAACAATTGAAGATGCATTTGCAGATGCACTTGTATTATTAACCCTAACTTCCATTATCGTAGGGTCGGATACATCCACTGTTATATGTTGAACTTTTAAGTTGTCAATGATAAGGTTTTTTTCAGGTGAAAGAATCAAGATAGTGTCATTCACTGCAATATCCCTTGATACATCACCCCATCTCCTACACACTAAAACACCTCCTTCAGACCTTTGAACAACAGGATTCCATCGAACAACCGGAACCTCAGAACCCAGAGCCACACCAAGTAATGTGATCTGGTCTGGTGCATTTGTCCCACCATCCTGGGAGATTATTGAAAATCTTTCAACACCTATCCCTAAACCTGCATGATATATATCATTTTTCAATATATTGAACGCAACCTGTGCATCCATCTGCAGATTTGATGTTGATTGAACCTGAACACTCTTTCTATTCTGCATGGAAAGAACCTGAACAATGGAAGCCATAAAAAGACCAAATATAACCAAGGCAACCATAAGTTCTACAAGTGTCAAACCTTTTTTATTCATTCTCCCCTCCATCTCACAATATCATTTGTGACAACAATATTTCCACGCCTTACAAATACCCTTATAAAAATCATATTGTTTTCAGGAACATTCTCTAAAATATTCCACATAACATCGTAAACATATCTTACACTATCAGAAATACTATATGTATCAACCCTTGCAAAATCAGGTTCGTCAATGTTATTTGTGTCATTATTTTCACCATCATTTGTAAACCAAGGATGTTCAACAGGTAAAGTCCTTAAAATCTCAGTGTATCTGTTCATCACATTATGTGCATAAATCCTTGTTCTTATAACTGGCTGCATCCTTAAACCAATGAATATCGCATTGAAAAGACCTGCATATAGGAGTCCAAAAAGGACTATAGCAATAACAACCTCAAGGATTGTGAATCCACGTATTGTAAATCCTTTGATTTTTAATCCTCTTTTTTTTGATGAGTGTTCACAACACCTCATTTCCAACCTCCTCCCACCCATTTCCAGAGTTTTATCCTGCCTGCAAGTGTTATACTTATTGCATATATTTGTTTACCTTTTTTAGCATCCGTGATATATATAGCACCTGAATTTGTGGGTGAACCATATCTTAAAAAAGTTATAGTATTATTCGGGAATGTGAATCCATCAGAATCGATAGTGCCACCTATATCTGGAACAGGGGTGCTTAAACCATAAGCAGGTTTAAAAACAATCTTATCGTATGTATATTCCCTTTGAACATCCGGTGTATTCGGGTCAGGATAATCTATTGTTACAGTGAGTTTATTATCAGCTGTCTTCTGTATCGTAATATTAGCACTACTTGCAATCGCTATCTCCCTTAAATCTTTAAGATCAGATACAACCTCATTCACCTTTTGGTCCACAGCCCTTCTGAAAACCTGGACTGTTGGCGGAACTGCTATCCCGAATAATAGTCCCATAACTGCAATTATTACAACAAGTTCAACTATTGAAAAACCTTTCTTTCTCATATTTACCTCCTATTATTTATAAAAAATTTTTGTTCCCGATTATCCATTATTGATTTTCAACATATTAATAAAAATAAATCTTTATTCTGTGTAATTTTTTTCATATTTTGTTTCTGAAACGAAACATGTGAATCTTAAAGAATCATTCTCGGGTATAATATAAACAAAAAGTTCTATCCATTTCAGTCCTTTTGCTTCTTCCTTCTCTTTCACTGAATAACTCAGAACAAACTTTTTACCGATTGTTTCCTGCTTATGTCTTCCTTTCTTTAATTCTTCGCTATCAAAAGGAATGGAATTAAGATATGACAATTTCTGGTAGGCTATTTCCTTGGCAATCCTCAAATTATTCAATTTTCTTGTCATTTTTAGATTATAAATTGTTATACCTGAAAAAAACAATAAAATTATTGAAATAATAGATATTGAGACAATTAATTCAATTAAGGAAAAACCTTTGTAAATGGATTTTTCTGACATTAACGCCTTCTAAAGAATCCACCTCTTTTTTTATCATCTTCTTCTTTCTTTTCTTCCTTTGGTTCTTCTTTTGTTTGAACGATTTCTTCTGATTTTTCACCTGTTACCTTAAGAAGCCCTGATGAGATAAGGCCATAGAGTGTCTTTGCAACTGTGAATTCATCAAGTGATAATGTTTTTGCAAGTTCTTTAAGTGTCTTCTTTCCATCAACAGATGTTAGTATCTTCCATTCATCAGGTGTAAGTTCTATCTTTGATATCTCCGGTTCTTCAACAAAATCTACTATTATATTAACCGAAGGAATCAATTTCCTCATCTGTTTCCATTCGTCTATCTGTCTTGCTGCTTCAATGATAACATTCTGTATTGGGAGTTCTATAGAAACATTTGGTGTTGAATCACCAGGTCTGAATTCAAAAGTTCCCTGTCTTAAAATAATAATCTTTCTTACCGCATCCATACCAATCGCGTCTTCTATCTCTGCGTGTAGAAGCAATCCACCTTTAAAGTACATCATTGCCCTTCCTTTTGCTGTCCTTATATAAAGAACACCATCTTTATTTGATATATGTATAACCTGTAAGACATCGGTTATTTCAAAATCTTCAAGGCTCCCAGAGAGTGGCATTATTGCTCCTCAAATATTCCCATTTTCCCAAATTTTTCTATCCTTTCTTTTATTAATCTCTCTTTATCTATAGATTTCAATTCGTTATATGCATTTATAATAAAATCCTTAATTATCATAGATGCGCGATAATAATCCCTGTGTGCACCACCTTCAGGTTCCGGTATTATCTTGTCAACAACACCAAGTCTTAACATATCTTCTGCTGTTATCTTTAAGGCTTCTGCTGCCTTATCTTTAAACTTCTGGTCCCTCCAAAGTATAGATGCACAACCTTCCGGTGATATTACTGAATAAACTGCGTTCTCCTGTATAAAAACCCTATCACCTACACCTATTCCTAATGCACCACCACTCCCACCTTCTCCAGTAATAATAACAATGATTGGGACAGGGATAACACCCATTTCTTTTATGTTTACTGCTATAGCCATAGCCTGTCCTCTTTCTTCAGCACCAATACCGGGAAATGCACCAGGGGTATCAATGAAACTAATAATAGGACGATTAAATTTTGCACCTGTCTTCATCACCCTTAATGCCTTTCTGTATCCTTCAGGATGTGGCATACCAAAATTTCTTTTTAATTTCTCTTCAACGGTCCTTCCTTTCTGTGTCCCTACAATTGTAAATGTCTGTCCATCTATCTTACCGAAACCTGCAACAATAGATGGATCATCTGCAAATAATCTGTCTCCATGCAATTCAATCCAGTCTGTGAATATGTGTTTTATATAATCAAGTGTGTATGGTCTATCAGGGTGTCTTGCAAGTTGAACCTTCTGCCATGGCGTAAGATTCTGGAATATCTTTCTCCTCAATTCATTCAGTTTCCTTTCAAGTGGTTTTATCTCCTCGTCAAGTGAGACATTTTGTTCAGTAGAAAGATTCCTTAATTCTTCAATCTTCTTTTCAAGTTCTTCTATTGGTTTTTCAAAATCAAGATAGGTTGGCATTAAAATCTCCAGAGTGTTTTAATATTAGACGAAAATCCTGAATTTTTCAGTATTAAAAAAGAATAGGAAAAAACAAATTTATTAATTGAGAATTCAAATCCGGTTGAAAAGTCTTCAAGTGTGTTCCTGAACTTCTTACCTAAGAATATCCTCATAAAACTATATTCAAATATTAGACCAGTATGAAATTCTGTTACATTATGTAATGGCTTTACAATGTCAATGCCTAAACCTGAATTTATTTCACTAAAACTTTTTTCATAGGAACCACCTATCCTCCATGTTATAGGTAGTCTGTTTTTTAATTTCCCGTAGTATTTTGGCCCAAGATTAAGCAGAGAAAAACCAAATTTTCCTGAATCAAAATTCCTTGAAATTCCAATGTCAAATCCGTATGTTGAAACATCTTCTATAAATATTTTCTCGTAAAGATATTTAATAGTTAAACCTAACTGCATATTTTTTAATTCATAACCTGAACTAATGTTTAAAGAAATGTCATATCCATTATAGTATTCGTCTGAAGTCTCAGGGATTGTGTCGTGTAATTCCATTTGATTTGAGAAAAAACCTTCTAAAATAACACCTAAATAAAATTTTTCTTTCACATTCAAATATGTAATCTTATCAAAGAATGAACCTGCATAGTGTGTCCTGTGAGAAACTGAAATAAACTTATAATTATCTTTACTTAAAGGGTAAGATGGATTTAATGAACCTGAGTTTTCAGGACTGAAGAAATAAATTCCTCCAGAACCACTTATCACAGGTTCTTTATCAATGTATAACATCTCAAAACCAACAGGTGAACCAATTCTGTTAAACCAGTCAATAATATTTTTAAAATCCCTGTAGAAATTATCAAATTCTATTGATACAAATAACAATATCATTTTATCCCTTCACCGAGTAAAAATCCCGCATTTAATGCTTCAATATTCATTTCCTCCGTTCCTTTTGGTATCCTTCTTAAAACAGCATTTTTCATACTTTCTTTACTTATAATCTTACTTATAACAGTAATAACACCTAACGCAACTATATTAGTTGCAATCTCTCTTTTAGTTATTTTAATGGATGTTTCACTCAATGGTAAAGCAATTATCCTTTTATCATCCTTATTATAATCTTTCACATAAAAACTGTCAATTAAAATTATTCCGTTTTCCTTAACATTATCCTTGTATGCGTTGAAAGAATCTTGATTAAGTGCAAGTAGAAGGTCTGCTTTCCTCACCTTTATATAATTAATCTTTTCATCAGAGATTATAACCTCTGTCTTACTTATCTCGCCCCTTGTTGCAGCACCATAAAGTTGTGTCTGAACAACGTTTTTCTTCTCATCAATCCCTGCTGCCTCTGCAAATATCAAACCTGCAAGGATAATACCCTGACCACCGGAACCGGAAAATCTAACTTCATACTTCATATTTTACCCCCAGCTCTTCTTCTTTCATCCTGTATATCTCTGTTAATTCAGGCTTTATTTCTTCTTTCAGTATTCCCATAGGGAATTTTCCTTTTCTTTCTTCTTCGGTCATCTGGTCATATTTTGATTTTGGAACAACAATGTTTGAGATGAATTTCAGATTCTCATAAGGGTCTGATGTTATCTTGTTTCTCCTACCAAAATTTACAGGGCAGGTTGTTATAACATCAATAACGGAAAAACCCTTGTGTTCAATACCTTTCTTTATCAAATTATCAAGCATAGGTATATGATAAGAAGAACCCCTTGCGACAAAAGTTGCCCCTGCACCGATTGCCAATTGTGCGATATCAAAAGGATATTCGTATTGTCCATATGGTGCAGTTGTAGCATAATATCCATACCCTGTTGTTGGTGAAACCTGTCCACCTGTCATACCATATATTGAATTATTGTAAACAATCGCAGTTATATCTATATTCCTCCTTGCAGAATGTATGAGATGATTCCCACCTATTGCAGCTGCATCTCCATCACCCATTACAACAATAACATTAAGTTCAGGCCTTGAAATCTTTATACCTGTTGCGAATGTTAAAGCCCTTCCATGTGTTGTATGTAATGTAAAGAAATCAACATATCCGGGTGTCCTTCCAGAACATCCTATTCCTGAAATAAGAACTATCTTATTTTTATCAAGACCAAGTTTGTCAATGGATCTTAAGAGTGAACCGAGTATTATTCCATGCCCGCATCCTGAACACCATATTGAAGGGAATTTTTCCTTCCTTAAATATTTTCTTGCAATTTCAGTTACCATTTAATTCCTCCAGTATTATTTTCTCCATCTCATCAGGCGTGATTATTTCACCATTAGCCTTTCCAAACCATTTGATTTTTTCTGTTTTTACACATCTTCTCACAACATGGACTATCTGTCCATGGTTCATTTCAAATATAAAAATCTTCTTAGCCTTATCACCTAAAGACCTGATTTGTTTTTCAGGGAATGGGAATAAGACCCTTGGTCTTATAAGACCTATATTTATACCTTTTCCCCTGAAATATTCAACAATTTCACCTGCAGCCCTTGAAACACAACCAAGTGAAAAGACAAAATATTCAGATTCCGGATAACGAATCTCAATATCTGCCATTTTATCCCTATTTTTTGTTATCTTTCCTGTTATCCTTAAAAGAAGTTTCTCAACCTTATCAGGATGATGAACAGGGAATCCTGTCTCATCATGTGCAAGACCTGTTGTATGATACCTGTATTCTGAACCATAATCAGGCATTGGTGGAACATCACCAAATTCATCGGTATAAGGTAGAAATTTTTCAGGTGGGACAGTTGGTTTTTTCCTGTCAACAATTTCAACTTTATCAGGGAATTCAACTATCTCCCTCAAATGTGCAATTATCTCGTCGGAAAGAAGAATAACAGGTGTTCTGTATTCTTCAGCAAGATTGAATGCCTTAACGGTCAACTCAAAACATTCCATAACTGAATTTGGGTAAATAACTATTATCTCATGGTCACCATGTGTTCCCCATCTTGCCTGTATTAAATCTCCCTGTGAAGGAAAAGTTGGAAGTCCTGTTGAAGGGCCTCCCCTCTGGACATCCACAACTACACAGGGTGCTTCTACCATAATCCCAAAACCTATGTTTTCAAGCATTAAAGAAAGCCCGGGACCGCTTGTTGCAGTCATTGTTTTCATTCCAGCAAGTGATGCGCCTATTATTGCGCCCATTGAAGCAATTTCATCCTCCATCTGAATGAATCTACCACCTTTTTTAGGAAGTTCCCTCGCAAGTATCTCTGCAATATCAGAAGAAGGGGTTATAGGATAACCAGCATAGAATTTAATACCTGCTGCAAGTGCTCCATAAGCAATTGCTTCATTCCCTGATACAAGACTTCTTTTCATTTTATGCTCCTGTATTTTTCAATACCTATCAAAGATAGATCATTACCATAAGTATCTATAGTCACAATAAGTGGAAAATCAACAACATCAAGCCTCATAACCGCTTCAGGACCTAAATCTTCATATGCTATTATATCTGCCTTCTTAACACATTTTGAATAGTATGCTCCAGCACCGCCAAAGGCAGTAAAATAAACACCACCAAATCTTACCATTGCATCTATCACTTCTTTTTTTCTTTCACCTTTACCTATCATACCTTTAAGACCGAGTTCAAGTAATTTTGGTGTGTATTTATCCATCCTGTAACTCGTTGTTGGTCCACAAGAACCTATTGGCATTCCTGGTTTTGCCGGTGTTGGCCCAACATAATATATCACCGCATTTTTTATATCGAATGGGAGTTTCTCGCCTTTTTCAATAGTTTCAATGAATCTTTTATGTGCAGCGTCCCTACCTGTATAAATAATTCCAGTCAAAAGCACATAATCACCAACCTTTAATTCCTTAATAATTTTCTCGTCTAAAGGGGAATTAACCTTTATCATCATCCCTCCTAAATTTCAATTTCTTTGTGCCTTGCTGCATGGCATTGCATATTTATAGCAACAGGCATACTTGCAATATGACAGGGATAAAATTCTATATGAACAGCAAGTGCAGTAGTCCTTCCACCAAGTCCCATTGGGCCAATTCCGAGTTTGTTCACCTCCTGTAATAATTCATCTTCAAGTTTCGCATATCTTTCATCAGGGTTATGTTCTCCCAATTTCCTAAACAATGCCTTTTTTGCAAGGTATGTAACATAATCAAAGGTTCCACCTATTCCTATTCCTATAACAACAGGTGGGCATGGATTCCCGCCTGACTTTTGTACCCTTTCTATAACAAATTTCTTAATTCCTTCAACACCATCAGCTGCAACAAGCATACGAACCTCGCTCATATTTTCTGAACCACCACCTTTTGGTGCGAACTTTATCTTAATTTTATCGCCCTTAGCTATCTCAAAATGGATAACAGGTGGGGTATTATCACCTGTGTTTTTCCTTAGAAATACAGGGTCATTCACGATAGACTTTCTTAAATATCCTTCCTTATAACCTCTTCTTACCCCTTCGTAAATAGCATCAACTATATTACCATTTTTCACCTTAACATCTTCACCGATTTCTACTATAAAGAATGCAAAACCAGTATCCTGACATATGGATATCTTTTCTTCCTTAGCAATCTTATAATTTTCAATAAGGACATTCATTATATTTTTTGCAACATCAGACTCTTCTTTCTCCATAAATTCCTTCATTTTTTCAATCACATCCTCAGGCTCAAAATAATTTGCATCCATACATAAATCTTTTACTTTATCAACTATTAAATTATAATCTATTTCTCTCATTTCATTTCCTTTGTTTCAACGGGTTCTTTTGGTGTTACAAATATTGCGAAATCAGGACAATGATATTCACACATAAGACAACCGGTGCATTTTTCTTCATCTATAACTTCTGCCTTTCTATCATCACTTATCTTTAAAATTTTTACAGGGCAGAAAAAAACACATATCTCACAACCCTTACACCATTTTTTATCTATTTCAACCTTAAAACTTTTCTTCATAGTTACCCCGCAAGTGCATTTTTAAGTAGTTTTACAACATCTTCAGGTATATCTGCGACTAAAATACCGGCCTCTTTGAATGCCTTTATCTTATCTATAGCGGTTCCTGTTCCACCTGTTATTATTGCACCTGCATGCCCCATCCTCTTACCGGGTGGTGCTGTTTTACCTGCAATTATACCTACAACAGGTTTTTCAAATTTTGTCTCAACTATATATTTTGCAGTATCTTCTTCATCTGAACCACCTATTTCACCAATAATAACCACTGCATCTGTTTCAGGGTCGTCCCTGAAAAGTTCAAGCATATCGATGAATTTTGTTCCTATAACAGGGTCACCGCCAATCCCAACTGCTGTGGATTGGCCTAAACCTGCATCGGAAATATGGCTCACAATCTCATATGTCAATGTTCCACTCCTTGATACAACACCTATTCTACCAGGTTTACAAAATCTTTCCGGTAGAATACCGACCTTTGATTTTCCAGGTGAGATGATTCCTGGACAATTAGGGCCAATAAGCCTTACCCCTCTTTCTTCAAGGAACCTTACTGCCTTAACCATATCAATCACTGGAACACCTTCTGTTATTGCAACAATTAAAGAAACCCCACTATCACCTGCTTCAAATATTGCATCAGATGCAAATCTTGAAGGGACAAATATGCAGGAAGTATTTGCACCTTCATTCTCTACTGCCTCAATAACCGAATTGAAAACAGGTATACCATCTACGAATGTTCCACCTTTTCCAGGTGTTACACCTGCAACGACCTTTGTCCCATACTCTTTCATCTTCTTTGCATGGAATGAACCATCCCTTCCAGTTATACCCTGAACAACAACCCTTGTCCTTTCATCAACAAGAACACTCATATCTTTCCTCCACTTGCTTTTATCGCTTTTTTTGCACCATCTGACATTGAATCTGCAAAAATAATAGGTAGATTGGAATCTTTAATTATATCCCTTGCCAGTTCTTCATTTGTCCCTTTTATCCTCACAACAATTGGAATATTCAAATTTAAACCTTTTAAGGCCTCAACAAGTCCATTGGCAATATCGTCGCATCTTGTTATCCCACCAAATATATTAAACCAGATAGATTTCACATTCTTATCTTTTAGAAGTATATCCATAGCATATTTAACCTTTTCAGGATTTGAAGAACCCCCAACATCAAGGAAATTAGCGGGTTCACCACCAAAATATTTTATAACATCCATGGTTGCCATTGCAAGACCTGCACCATTAACAACACATCCAATACTACCATTAAGTTTTATGAAACTCAGACCAACCTTCTTCGCATCTTCTTCTATCTTTTCATCTTCTGTAAGGTCTTTCAGTTCCTCGTATTCAGGATGTCTGAATAATGCATTGTCATCGAAGTTAATCTTTGAATCAATTGCAAGAAGCTCACCTGATTTAGTTAGAACAAACGGATTTATCTCTGCTATAGATGCATCTGTCTCTATAAATAACTTATATAATTTCATTATTATATCAGCAGCTTTATTAACAAGATTGAAATCATCGTATAGTTTTGAAGCAAGTTCCCTTGCCTGATGGGAAAGAAGTCCATATAAAGGGTCAACAGTAACCTTGAATATTTTTTCAGGTGTTTCTTTTGCAACCTCTTCAATATCAATTCCACCGGCAGGACTTACCATTATAACTGGCCTCTTTGTCCTTCTATCAACTATTACTCCAATATACGATTCACTCTTTATTTCAACTGCCTTCATTACAAAGACCTTTTTAACTTTCAAGCCTTTTATCTCCATATTGAGAATTTTTTCTCCAACCTCTTTTGCCTCTTCAGGTGTGGACGCAAGTTTTACACCACCAGCCTTACCTCTTCCGCCAACATGAACCTGTGCCTTTATAACAACCTTTGAACCTATTTTCTTTGCAATATTGAACACCTCTTCTTTGGAACTTGCTACACCAGCTTCAGGAACAGGAATTCCATACTTAACAAAAAATTCTCTTGCCTGATATTCATGTATTTTCACCTAACCTCCTTTTATTTTTTGTCATTATTTAGATGTGTAATTGCAAGTTTAACATATTCTTCTGCAGATTTCCTGATCTTTTCAATAACATCATCAGGAAGTGTCTTTATAATCTTTCCCGGAACACCTGCAACAAGTGAGAAAGGTGGTATCTTCTCCTTTTCTTTCACCACTGCACCAGCTGCAATAATTGAACCTTCACCTATTTCTGCACCGCTTAAGATTATTGAACCCATACCAATGAGCGTATTTGATGAAATCTTTGCACCATGAATGATTGCACTATGACCAACAGTAACATAAGACCCTATTATTGCTGGCATATCATAATCAACGTGAATAACACAATTATCCTGAATATTTGTATAATCACCAATATCTATGTATGTTATATCACCTCTTAATACTGCATTATACCATATATTCACATTTTTTCCAAAACGGACATCTCCAAATATCTTAACACCATCTGCAATAAAAAGAGGTTTATTTTTTTCTTTTTCCATTTTAGTAAAATTTATAAGAATAAAAATTTATGTCAAGGATAAAGTGAAAATTTATTTGACACATTAATTTTTTTTTATAAATTAATATTATGAAGAGTGTATATACATTTTTATTTTTATTAACCTTATCCTGTGTTGTTATAAAAATGCCACCTTATGGTCATGCATACGGTAATAAACACAGGTATATTTTCTGGTATTATCCTGAATATGAAATTTACTACAATCCTGAGACAAAAGTTTACTTTATTTTTAAAGATAACAGATGGATTGAAGTTCAAAAACCACCTTACATTTTAAAAACATATGTAATAATTGAATCAGATGATGATAAACCTTATCTGAAACATCATATATTTAAAGAAAAATATAAGCCAAAATCAAAGAAAAAATAAAATAAGTGAAGATAAAGGTAAAACCAGAAGATTTTATAGTTGAAGAGGTTCCTGATATTCAGTTTAATGATAATGGTGAGTTTACAATATTAAAACTCACAAAGAGATTCTGGAATACAATTGATGTTATAGATTTTATAACAAAGAAATATCATCTGAAGAAGGAACTCTTTTCAAGAGCCGGGCTTAAGGATAGATATTCTCTTTCAATCCAGTTTTTGTCTTATAAAGGGAATATTTATAAAAATATAAAAGAAAAAAATTTTACAATTGAAGTTATTGGAAGGTCAAAAAAACCTGTTAATTTGAATTCTACTGCAGGAAATAGATTTTATATAACAATAAGGGAACTTAAAGATAAAGATTGTTCAATAATAGAGCAAAACTATGAGGATGTAAAATCCTTCGGTCTTCCTAATTTTTTTGATGAACAAAGATTTGGTTCCGTAAGACATAGGAAAGGATTCTTCGCAAAATATCTTATGTTAGGACATTATAACGGGGCAATAAAATCTTTATTTTACAAATATAAAGAAGACCCGAAAGAGATAAAAACCTTTAAGGATTTTTGTATTGATAACTGGGGAAAATGGGAAGAGATATTTCATAAAGCACCTCAAAAGTATAAGAAAATCTTTGAATATCTAAAAGAAAATCCAAATGATTTTAAAAATGCTGTTAAACTTATTGATAGAGAATTACTGAATCTTTACCTTTTATCCTATCAGTCTTTTATATTCAATGAGACTATAAACGAAATTATATCTGATTATGGGGAAGGGATTTACGAGATTCCATATATATTAGGAAATTTTCTTTTTTATAAAAGGCTTAAGAATGTAGAAACATTAAAGGATTTTTATGTCCCTGTTATAAACGATAAAACAGAATTAACTGGTTATATAGGAGAGAAAATAAATAAGATTTTGGAGAAAGAAGGGATAGAGATAAAAATGTTCTCTTTAAACAAATTGAGATTAAGAGGTGTAAGATTCAAAACATTTCAAAGGAAATTTATCATTTTTCCTGAAGAATTTACCATATCTTTCAAAAACGATGAAATTTATAAAGGGAAAAAGAAGGCATTGCTTAATTTTATACTACCTTCAGGTTCTTACGCTACAATACTTATAAAAAAACTAACAAATCAAACTTGACATAAAAAATATAGAAAATATAATTAAATTATGGATATAGAATTTGAAAAACTCTGGAGGATATCAAGAGAATTACATACATCACTGGATATAGATGATTCTTTATGTAGAATTCTCACTGCATTAACCGCTGGCGAAGGGCTTGCCTTCAATTATGCTGTTTTAATGGAAAAAAAAGTTGATAAACTAATACCAAGACTAAGGATAGGTCCTGAGACAAAAGAGGAGGCATTAAAAATATGGGAAGAGATGTCCCGTTCACCTACAGGTCTTGAAGAACTGCTCGATACATGTCCATTAAGAAAGGCAGCTGCAAAGCTTGAAGCAAATGACGAGGTGCTCCTTTCAGAAGTCCCTGAACAGTTGTTAAGCAACGGACCTGTAAAAATAGAAGATGTATCTACCTTATCAGCGTCATTTAAAAAATATTTCAAATTTTCTCCCTGTGTAGTCGTTCCGTTAAGGAGTGAAAGTGAATTCTTCGGACTGATAATTGCTGATAACAGATACACAAACAACCCAATCACAGAGAAAGATATGAAAACACTTGAACTTTATGCTGCAATAGCATCGAATGTAATAGAAAGATCAATGTTATTCGAGAATGTTAAAAAAAAACAAATGGAACTTGAAGCTGCATATACTGAATTAAAAAATTCTCAGATGAATCTGATAAGGCTTGAAAAATTTGCCACTATTGGTGAAATAGCATCAACTTTTGCACACGAACTCAGGACACCCGTTGCAATAATAGGTGGTTATTCTGAAAAATTATCAAAAAGGGCTGATATACCACAAGATGTGAAAAATTATATCCAGATTATCTCAAAGACCGCCAAGAGGCTTGAATTAATTATACAGAATCTTTCAGACTACATAAGAAGCCCTGTCCCGGATCTAAAAGAATTTAACATATGTAAATTTCTTGATAATGTAATATCCTTTGTAGAAACTGATATATCAAGGAAGAATATCCGACTTATAAAAGATTATAGGGATGATTTTAACATAGTAGCAGACAGTTCTTTACTTGAGCACGCTATTTTAAATGTTATAAGAAATAGTATAGATGCTATTGAGAAAGATGGAGAGATTTTTATTTTATTATATAAAGAGAACAACAATGCAGTAATCGAAATAAAAGATAATGGCTCTGGAATCCCGGATGAAATAATGAAAAATCTTTTTATTCCTTTTCATACATTAAAAATGGATGGGTTGGGATTAGGTCTTGCGATAACCAAAAAAATTATTATATTACATAATGGTAAAATAGAAGTTGAAAGTAAGGAAGGTTTTGGAACAAGAATAAGGATGAAAATACCCGTAAAAAGGGAGGAAAATGCCCAAAAAAATTCTTCTGGTTGAGGATGATGAGGATATATTGAACCTTTATAAAGATGTCCTTGAAGGCGAAGGATATTTTGTGGAATGTGCGAGAAACGGTATAGAAGGTGTGGAGAAATTTGAAAAAGGTAATTTTGAACTCGTTATACTTGATATAAGGATGCCACAGATGGACGGGATTGAAGCACTGGGAAGAATTCTGAATGCTAAGAAAGAAACAAAGATAATAATAAATTCAGCTTACGGAACTTACAGGGATAATTTTCTTACATGGGGTGCCGATGCCTATCTTATTAAATCGTCTTCTATTGATACCTTGATAAACAAGGTTAAAGAGCTTATAGGATGAAAAACATTCTCACATTTATCCTTGCAGGTGGTAAAGGTGTTCGGCTTTATCCTCTGACTAAAAATAGGGCGAAACCTGCAGTTCCTTTTATGGGTGTCTATAGGATTATTGATTTTGTTTTATCAAACACTGTGAATTCTGGGTTAAGAAAGATTGTATTATTAACCCAGTATCTTTCTCTTTCACTTGACAGACATATAAGACAAGGATGGGATTTATTTAAATACGATGTTGATGGATACCTCTATCCATTACCTGCACAACAAAGATATGGAGAAAGATGGTATGAAGGGACTGCAGATGCGGTTTATCAAAATATATACACATTGCAGATGGAAAGACCTGAGCACCTACTTATACTTTCTGGAGACCATATATACAAGATGAATTACCAGCCGTTGTTAGAACAACATATGAAAAAGGATGCTGATTTTACACTTGTAGCATTACTTTATCCAAGGGTTGAATCATCAAGATTCGGAACCGTTGATATTAACAGGGAAAACAGGGTGCTCGGTTTTATAGAAAAGCCATCAAATCCACCTCCATATAAGAAAGACGAAAAGTTCTCTCTTGTTAATGCAGGTATTTATATAGCAAAGACAGAGACCCTTGTGAAGATTCTTATAGAAGACGCAAGGAATAGTTACAGCACGCACGACTTTGGTAAAGATGTTATACCAAAGATGATTAACGAAGGTTATAAAGTCTATGCATATGTCTTTGATGGTTACTGGAAAGATATAGGAACACTTGACTCTTACTTTGAAACAAACAATGATTTTCTTAATGAAGGCACAAAACCCATTAATCTTAAAGACCCTGAGTTCCCTATAAGGACATACTTTCCTCCTCTTCCACCAGCACAGATATTAAAAGGTAGTGAGGTTGTAAATTCTTATATCTCGAATGGCGCTGAAATTAACGGTGCAAAAGTGATAAACAGTATAATCTCACCCCTTGTTAAAATTGAAAAAAATGCCTATGTTGAGAATAGTATTATATTCGAGAGATGTGTAATTGGTGAAGGAGTGAGATTAATAAATACTATTGTAGACAAAGACAATTATATAAATGAAAAAGATATATGTTCAGATTGGAAGAAATACGGTCTTGACATAACAGAGAAAAATAGAATTGTTGTAGCGAAAGGATGGTTTAAAAATGCCTGATTTAAGAAAAGACCCTATAAGTGGTAGATGGGTTATTATTGCAACTGAAAGGGCTAAAAGGCCTGATGATTTTGTTGTTGAAAAACAATACAAGGTTGAAGGTTTTTGTCCTTTCTGCGAAGGTAATGAGAATAAGACACCACCTGAAGTTTATGCAATAAGGAATGGCTCAGGGAAAGATACACCCAACTGGAAAATAAGGGTCGTTCCAAATAAATTCCCTGCATTATCTTCAGATGGTGAAATCAAATCGCAAAAAGACGGAATATACAGAAGTATAACAGGCATAGGAAGGCACGAAGTAATCATAGAGACGCCTTTGCATACGAAATTTCTTCATAATATGGATAATGATGAGATTAAACTAATTATAGAGACATATAAAGTAAGGTATAATGATTTAAAGAATGATTCAAGATTAAGGTATATATTAATCTTTAAAAATTATGGTTTTGAAGCAGGTGCATCACTTTCACATTCTCACTCCCAGTTAATTGCAACACCTATTGTTCCAAAAAGGGTCTCGGAAGAGCTATATAGCAGTAGGAATTTTTATCTCGAGAACAGAAGCTGTATCTTCTGTGAAATGATAAAAAAAGAGCTTGAAGAAAAAACAAGGATTGTGATGGAAAATGAACATTTCATATGTTTTGCACCATTCGCATCAAGATTTCCGTTTGAGTTATGGATTTTACCAAAAAGGCATGTTGCATTCTTCGAAGATATAAGGGATGAGGAAATAAATTCTCTTGTGAGTATCTTTTCCTTTGTCTTCCTGAATTATTATAAAGTTTTAAATGACCCATCATATAATTATATAATCCATACTGCCCCGATACATATGTCAGGCAAATGGCCTACATTAGAATATGATTATCACTGGCATATTGAAATAATTCCTAAATTAACTAAGGTTGCAGGATTCGAATGGGGAACAGGATTCTATATAAACCCTATGCCACCTGAGAAAGCAACTGAATTCTTGAAAAATGCCGGAGGGGGGATTTGAACCCCCACGGGAATCCCACACGCCCCTCAAACGTGCGCGTCTGCCAATTCCGCCACCCCGGCCTTCTTATATAATATTTTAATAAGAAAAATTGTCAATATTTTTATGCCTGTTTTTTTAAAGTATCTATTTTTTTCTCAAGTTCTATTAATTCTTTCTTTTTAGCCTCAATCCTTGCTGATATAGTGATTTCTTCCCTTCTTTTTGCAACTATCCTCTGTGTCAATTCAACTTCTTGTTTCTTCTTTTCTTCTATCCTTGAATCAATATCGTTATCAATAAGTCCACCTATCAAAGCTTCTTCTTCATTTTCAGCAGGAACCATTTCTTTTCTCTCTTTTAATTTTCTATCCAGCTCTTCAAGTTCAGCCTTTTTATCAGAAAGCTTCACTTCAATTGAAGCAAACTCCGTCTTTAGATTTTCGAGTTCTTTCCTTTTCTCTGCAATGTTCCCGAACTCACTATTTATTGCCTCAAGTTCTTTTTTCTTATTTTTTATCTCCTTTTCAATCCTCTCAATCTCATTCTTTTTATCTTCTATCATTTTTATAGTATCTTCTTCTTCTTTCTTAAGATTGGAGATAACCTCTTTTAATGTCTCAACATCCCTCTGTAATCCTGATGTATCAGGTGATTCTACTATCTCTGTTTTCTTTCCTCCCTTTCCAATAAAAAGACCAACTATAAAGAAAATTAATAAAGCTGCTCCTGAGTATATCAGTTTATTAATGTCAAATAAAGGTTTTTGTGCAGAATATTTTTTGGAGTCAAGGGTGATATGTATCTCACCTATTTTGTTATTCCCGGATTTAATAGGAACACCAAGATAATATCTACTATTTTCTGATAATTTTAGAAATTCCTTACTCCCTACCATCGTCCCTTTAAATTTGCTTAGAAGTTTTGTGGAGTCAAGATCAGCAAGTACTGTTCCATCTTTTCCTATAATAGTCAGGTTTAAAACATCACTGAAATTTGACTTAACCAAATTCAAGATAGCAGTTGAACTTATCTCGTCTTCCATCTCGATCGATTCTCTGATTATTAGTGAAAGTAATTTTGCACGAGCAATATAATCGTTCGCGATCATTTCGACAATATTCTGTGAATCTGATTTTGTAAATTTATCAGTAACAAATAAAACACCAAAAACTACAACAAAACCTAAAATACCTAGGATTAAACCATTTCTTATCATTTTTCCTCCTTGTAATAATAATAAGAAGAATAATAATGATGATGCTTTCTTAGTAATCGTGTTATAACTATTCCTATAATCTTCTTGTTGATAGAATGAATAACATTAATTGTTCTGTTTAGAACATCGGGGCTTTCAAAGTTGCTTCTTAAAACAAGTATAATAGAGTCACTCAGCATACCTATAAGCCTTGTTTCAGGAACAATAAATGGAGTGGAATCAAAGAAAACATAATCAAACCCTTTTGAAACCTTCTCAATTAAGTCTTTCATACTATCCGAATTTATCAACTCAGATGCATCCGGTGGAATTCTACCCGATGTGATTAAATAGAGATTATCATTTATTTTGTTCATAATTCCATCAGTTTTTTTAATGTCAAAAACCACCTCTGTCAGTCCCTTTGAATTATCGGTACCAAAAACCTTATGGAGAGCAGGTTTTCTCAGATCAAAATCAATAATCAATGTTTTATAACCTGCAAGAGCTGTTGTTAACGCAAGATTAACACATACAGTTGTCTTACCTTCTTCCGGTAAAGAACTTGTTATAAGAAAAGTCTTTAATTTCTTATCAACATTCATAAAACTAAGATTTGTTTTTAATATTCTGTAGGATTCGACGATATTATTATTGTTATCAAAATTTGTAACAAGATACCTCGTAAGCCCTCCACCCATTTCTTTGGGTTTAACTTCAGGGATAATACCAATAACAGGAATATGAGTAAATTCCTTTAAGTCATCTTCATCGACTATTTTGTTTGCAAATACTTCAAGGATTATAACACCAATGATACCGATAAATACACCTCCAAAGAATCCCAGTAACAGACTTAATTTTTTCTGTGGCCTTACAGGAAAAATTGGGATTGTTGCAAATTCAATTATCCTTACATTCCCTATTTTCTTTGCCTCTTCAATCCTGAATTCTTCATATTTCTCAGTCAAAAGTTTTACAACATCTTCTGCAATCTTATACTCCCTTATTAGACTGACAAGTTTGGTTTCCTGATATGGGAAAGAACGCCATTTTTTGTCATAATTCTCTTTAAGGTTCTCAAGAACCTGTTTCTTTGATTTGAGTATCTCAAAATCTATCTCTGTCTCTACTATTTTAAGTGATAAATCGAAGGTTAAAGATAAAGGATCATTAACAAATAAACTATCACCGGCAACCTTCAGAACCTCTTCCCTCAACTTCTTCTTTAAATCTTCAATGTTTTTCTTCAATAACATCTTCCTGGGATTATCCTCGGATACACCTTTAAGTTCAAATGTCAAAAGTTCATTTTCAAGATTGAATAGTTCTGTTCTAATGTTTTTTATAGATGCGTTCACTATTCCACTCAAGTCATCAGATAGGTTTTTCTTTATGTCATTCAATCTTTCCTTGTAAAACTTCAATGCGGTTTCTTTACTGGCATATTCAAGTATTGTTTCATTATAAATATGGTCAAAACTTGAAATTTCGTTTGAGAGCACATTTACGTATTCAGAAACAGATAATATTCCGGTAGAACTTTTATACTCTTCAAGTTTTTTTTCAATATCCTTTAATCTTTCCTGTGCTAAAGGAATCTGTGTCTCAAGAAATTTCATAACCTGTATTATTTCTGCCTTTTCAAAGTCAAGTGAAAATTCAACTGCAGTTTCAGCAAGTGTATTTGCAACAATCATTGCTTCTTCAGGATTTTTTGATACATAACTTAATCTAATTGTATTACTCCTTCCTATGGGCAGGATGCTAATATTTCTGCTGAATTCATAGTACGGGTTATTAGACGAGAACAGCGGAAGTTTTTTCTTCATCTTTAGATTTTCGAAAACCTTTAAAATAAAATTAGCACTATTAAGTATTTCAAGTTCGTTTTCTATCTCTTTTTCCTCATCTTTATACATAATTTCAGGACCAAGTGTATATTTTCGTGAAGTAATCAATATTTTGGAACTTGCTTCATAGTATTTTGGTGCTACAAATATATATATGATAGTAAGAAAAACAAGTAAAATAATTGAATTATATATTACCCATTGCCTCCTCTTCAATATTTTTATAAACTTCAAAAGGTCATACTGATAAGTTTCAGGAGACATTATCTCCCCACTATGGAAAAGATAATTCCTGCAGCACCTATTACGATACTCATAAATCTAACAAACTCGACGAGATTTGAAAGGGCAGATCTTGGAACGATAACTATATCTCCGGGTGAGATCATTGGAATGTCGACCTTTCCTCCTTTTAGATAAGAAGAAATATTTATGAACTTTATGTTCCCGTTCAAACTAACTATCTTTACATTAGAAAGATCAGATGTATTAAGTGGACCACCTGCAAATGATATTGCCTCAATAACATTAATGTTTGGTGGGACATTGAATATACCTGGATTCCTAACCTCACCCCAAACCTGGATGTTTATACTTATATTAGACTGTATCATTCCTAACTGTGCTATAAATAAAATAATCATATTAATTAAAAAATAATCAAAAATAAAAAAAATGTCAAGATTTATATTGAAAATTTTTTATTATTTTTTATAATATTAAAATGAGAAATGTCGGTATTGCAGGAAGTATAAGTTATGACAAAATTGGGAATATTGAATCTCTTGGTGGAATAACATATAATCTTTTATCTTTAGCACTTGACAGGAGGATCAAGATTTTTCCTGTAACCTATCTCGGAAAGGATATAAAAAAAGAATTCATGAGCTTAATGACACCTAATATTGACTTGAAATATGTTATAGAGATTGAAATGACAAACAGGAATGTCCTTCACGTTTACAATAATGAAAGGTATGAATTCATAACACCATATTCACCTGAAATAGATATAAGTTTATTAGAAAACATGGATGAAGATATTGAACTTATTCTCATTAATCCTGTGATGGGCTGGGAATTCAAATATGAAACACTGAATAGGATCAAAGAATTGAAAATACCATTTAAAATGCTTGATGTGCATAGCCTTACATTAGGTATAAAGGAAAATGGTGAGAGATTCCAGAAAATGCTTGAAAAAGAAGAATCTCGTATCCTCATAGAAAATTTTGATATAATACAGATGAATATGAGGGAATATTATGCTCTGGTTCACAGTTTTTTCCCTGAAGGTATTGAGATATTTCCTGATGATAAGATAATAATAGTTTCGGATGCTGAAAAAGGTGCATATATATACAATAAGAAAAGACTTGAACATTATGTATCAAAAAATCCTGAGAAAAAACATATTATTGGTGCAGGTGATATATTTTCAGGAATTTTTATATCTTTCTTCCTGAATACAAAAGATCCTTTCTTATCAGTAAAAAATACAGTTGAGATTCTGGAAAGAATAAACGGAGACAGTATCCTTGATAAAATAAATTCTATAAAGGAAAAATATAATTATCTTTCCGGAATATGAAGAAACCATTGATTCTAATCATTTTCCTGATAGGATGTTATAATGAGAAACTAATATCTCCAAAGACAAATATAATTAAAGGTCCTGAAAATTGTTCTATTATAAACACAAACATTGTAAAGATTGTCTGGAAAGGTGATGGCACGGTATATTATCAGTATTCAATTGACGGTAAATTATCAGACTGGACAATCTCTGAATCGGTATCATTTATTCTCGACGATGGGTGGCATAATTTCTGGGTAAGGGGTAAAAATATCCTTGGTGAAAAAGAAGAAAATTATCCTGAAATTATCTTCTGTATCGATGGTTTAAAAAATGGGTTCTCAATCTCCCCTATTTTTGACTCATTGCGCTTATATCAGGATATTAACATCCTCTTAAAAGGTGAAAATCTAAAAACACATAGTTTTGAATATGTTAAATTGGCATGGGATAAAGAGATTAATTTAATCGAATACAGGATAGACAGCTCTGTTTTTTCAGGGAATTCACTACCGATTGTTTTAGTCAAAGAATATCAATGTTCACTTGAGATTTATAGGACAAACATGAATGGATTTCCTGAGCAGGATTTCATAATCGGGAATTTCAAATTTTCTTCAAATGAAACAGGAAAATATGAATTTAAAATAAAGGAAGGAAAGATATTTGATTCACTTGGATTTGAAATACCTGTAGATACACTAAATGGAGGAACGATTGTTATTTATTGAGATATCATTTCTCTATAATCTTTCAATAACAAAATACAAATCATTCAACCTTATAACATTTGTATCCCCCGATTCAAGTTCCATTGAATCATTGTTTATCGTAAGAAGATATGATAGATTTGCAAACTCACCAAATGAATGGTGGTGTTTTCTAAGAATTCCCCTTGAGCCATTAAAACCATATATGTTTATTGATTCAGTTTCACTCTCTCCTGGATACTATTATTACTATACTTTTTTTTCAAAACTAACGAACGGGGTAATCTTTAAGGATACTATAAAAGTTCCCACACCTGCTCCACCACAACTTGTTAGCATAACCCCTGTCCAGGGAATAACGGATGGAAGGCTTTTCAAATTTGTCTTCAATTCTCACATAGATTCTTCAAGTTTTAATAGTGGAACTGAAATTTTCTCCTACAATTATCAGGATACAATCTTTTATTCAAAGAAAGAGATAAAAATAAAAAAAGATACTATCTATGTTTACCTCTATCCTATTCCACGTTCTAATGACAACCTCGTATTTAAATTTAATGGTGATTCAGTAAAGGATATCTTTGGAAATAAAATAGACGGGAACTGGAACAATTTTGAAGATGGAAGCCCTTTAGATGATATATATGTAAATTATATAATTTCTCCTTTAGGTGATTTCGATCTTGACCTCCAGGTTAATTCTCTTGATTTTGTAATATTCAGGAATGCTTTTCTAAACAATGATACATATTTTGAAACAGGTCCTTATTCTGGTAGGCTCCCGGATATTTATTGCCTACCTGACGGATTAATGGACTATAATGATTTTAATTCCTTCTGCATAATGTGGAAATGGTTTCTCAATCAAAGAAAAATGTTCGTTGATAAGAATAATGGTATAAACCTTATAATAGATAATAAAAAAATTATTTCGAACTTAGATGGTTATTTAGAGATTGTTTCTAAAGATAAGATTACAATAGATAAAGAAATTCTTCTTGAAGGATCAAAAGAAGATACAATTGTATGTCTTATGGAGGTAAAAAAAAGCGAAATTATAAGGTTTGATGGTAATATAATATCTTACAGGTTGATAGACAAAGAAGGGAATCTCGTTGGTTCAGGGAATAACATGCTTTTTGAAAATGATAGTTTAATTTTGGATATTACAGGTAGAAAAAATTCTATTTCTAAGAATGGTGTTTATTTTTTAAAAAAAAACGGGATTTTGAAGAAGATAATTAGATTAAAATGATTCTGATTATTTCTTTCTGGTCACAAGAGAAATTATTAAATATAGGTGATAAGGTTAATATACTCTCGCCATCATTTGTTCATTCTCTCGATACAGATAATAACGGTAATGTGTATATAAGTTTTCTTTCAAGTTATACAAGCCCTTATCTTGAAGTTTACTTTGCAAGGGTTAATAAAAACTGTAACATAGATTACTTTAAGAATGTATCAAGGGCTGGAAGTGTCTATTCTCTATGGGCAGGATATTCTAATCTTCTCTTTACTGATAGTTGTATATACATTATCTGGGATGATAGAAGGATATCCTATCAACATATGAATTTCCAGAACGAGATTTTTTTAAGAAAATATTACCATAATATTTCTGGCGGTATTTTCAGCGGTATCGAAAATGTAACCGAAAATGATGGAAATTGGTCTATAAATCCATCAGTTCTTTTAAGGAATAATGTAATACATATTGTCTGGCAGGACACAAGAAATGGACTATCAGAAATATTGTACAAGTATTTACAAAGAGGTATCTGGTCCAGCGATTTAATCGTCTCTAACTCTGAAATATATGCGGGTTTCCCTTCCATAGCATTATATAATAATTCACCTTTTTTAATATTCGAAGAAGTTAAGAATGGGAAAATAGTTATCAAATGTAAAAATTTTAATGAAGGTTCTTCAATTATAATATCAGATACAATGGTAAATTCATTTAACCCTGTTTCTGATTTTCATTCCGGTAAAATAGGAGTGATCTGGAATGAATTAAGGAACGGTAAGATTCACATTATTTATAGGGAATATGAAAATTCCTGGAAGGATAAAGAAACAATACATATTTCAAATAGTCTTACAGAAATCGACCTTGATATTAGCGAATACAGGAGTTTCGTCTGGTCAGAAAATGGTGATATATTCTATTTTGATGACAATATAAATGAACCGATAAAACTTAATGAATCTTCATATCTTTGTTCAAATCCATTGATAAAAAAGGATTCTGAAGGGAACATTTTTGTTTTCTGGAACGGATATATTTTGGGCAGTCCCGATAAAAAGATTTTTTACAAGTTTTACGACAACGGCAAAAAGAAATTTTTTGTTTCAGAAAGTCATATAGTTGAAAGAAAATTAGAAATCCAGGTTGATGCAAAAAAATATACACTTATAGGTGTTGACGGTAGAAAAATAAAAGAGGAAGAAATTCAAAATGGATGGCTTGATATTGAATTTGTAAATTATCCACAGGGAATTTACATTCTAATTCTAAATAAAAAAGATGGAATTGAAAAAAGAAAAATAATCCATATTAAAAGATGATTTTCTTAATTTTTTCGGTTTTCAAATTAATAGATTATTCAGATAAATCAATCTCACTGATATTTATAAATAATGATATCTCAAACAGAACTATTATTTCTATTCCCGATGAGTATGGATTTAATTATGAATTATTTAACGGAGAAAAAAAGTTAAGCAATGATTTATTAAGGATAATTGGGACATTTGATTTCAGGAAAAGAAAGGTTTTAATTATTGAGATTGATACAACAAAAATAAAAAATTACGATGTTATTTTAATTAACTTTAATTTTAAAAAAAATGGTTGTTTAAGCTTAAAACAGAATAGATTTTATGATGAAATCGTCCTGAACCAACTTAATTCCAGCAATAATAGAAGAAATTCAGTTAGTATAAAATTAAAAGATGGAATAAGAATCTCTGTTGATTCTTCAGGTATTTATAAATTAACACACAGAATGTTGTTAAAAAACAATATTAACTTCTCACCACCAATAAGTGAGATATCATTAAAACATAAAGATAAAACAGTCCCTGTTGATGTATACGATATTGACGGAGATAATATATTCAATAATAATGATTATTTGATTTTTTATGCTGAAGATTACAAATCGGATTTCGATACTTTAGACTATTACTGGCTAAAGATAGGTGAAGGAAAACATTATATCCATATTAATACAGAAGAATCCGATGAAGTTTTGAATTTCTTCCAAGATTCTATATGCATCGATAAGGAAAAAATCTTTTCAAGAAGTTCCGGATGCTGGTTTTACGAACAGGATACTTTTTTTACATTCTTATTTGATACAATAAATTGGTATGATAACTCCGGGATAATCAGGATAAAATTATATAACAATTCTTTATTGAGTCAGAATATAAACTTATATGTTAATGATTTATTCATAAAAAATCTTAATATTCAAGGACAATCGTTTCAAGAGATTCAATGCACAACCAATGTGAAGATTAAAAAGATAAATATTAAATCACAATCTTTCATATATCTTAAAGATTTGAGAATTTTTTATAAAAGGAAATTCATATCAGACGGGAAAATTTTGAAGTTTAAGAGCGAAAAGAGTAATTTTAAGGTGACAATTAATAATTTTCAGTCAAACAGAATAAATATAATGAGAATAGACGGATATAAAATTGTTAATCCGGTTATCGAAACGGATAAAGAATGTTATTCAGTTACTTTCTCGGATACAACCAATGGAAAAGCCAATTATATTGTATATTTAACAGGGACGGAAAGGATTCCTAAAGATATAAGATATTTCAATATTGAAGATAAAATGAACTCTTTCAATGGTTCTGATGCTGTTGTTATAACCCATCCGATATTTTATGATTATGCGTTGAATTATAAAAATTATTATGAATCTTATGATTCAATATCTGTTAGTATATTTACAACAGACGAAATTTATAACTGTTTCAATTATGGTGAAAAATCACCTTTTGCGATAAAAGACTTCTTGAGATACTGTTTTGAACTCGATAATCCTCCCTATTACCTTATCATTATGGGAAAGGGAACTTACGACCCAAAAAATATCTACAAAAACAATTCTGACCTTGTCCCTGTTATTATGAAAAATGTTCTGGGTGGATACTATTCTTCTGATTTTGAGTATTCAAAAATATGTGGAAATGACGAGTTTCCAGATATCGTGGTAGGCAGGATTCCCGCAATTACAAGAACAGAGATGGCAGGATACATCGATAAGATAATAAATGGTTCAAATTCTGATGAACCAAAAGAAAACAGATTATTCTTTGGTGCTGATTACGCACTACAAAATTCAGATGTAATCTCTGAGCAGATCATAAAAAGTATTATACCTTCAGGATATGATATTACACGTGTTTATTCAAGGGAAGGGACAAGCGTATGGGAGGAAGTTATAAGGGCTCTTTCTTATGGTCAAACTATATTTAATTTTCACGGTCATGGTGGTGAAGAAGATCTGGGGGCTGGAAGATACTTCAGGATATATGATATACCAAGACTGACAAACTATGGGAAACTAACCTTTATGCTTGCCTTCTCCTGTGTTAATGGTATAATGGATGACCCGCAATTGAGATCCGTTAGTGAATATTCTGTAATGTTCCCCGGGGTTGGAATGATAGGTTCTGTTGCACCATCAGGGCTCACTTATTTCTCTGATAATATTCACACAGATAAATTTTTACTGAACGGAATTTTCAGAAAAGACCTGAGAAGACTTGGAGATATTATTTTTTATTATAAATTTCTATTTCCGGATTCATATAACTCCATTTGTTATCATTTAATAGGCGACCCTTTATTTAAACTGAAGATTGCGAAAGATACACTTAAATTTTCTAACCTTTATAAAAATGACACATTATATATCAGATGTGAAAACAGTATGACAGGAAGATTCCATTTTAAAGTGATTGATTCTTTAAATATTTATGAATATTCCTTTAATAAAACCGGGTATTCAAAAGATACTTCATTTTATATAGAATTGTTATCCGAAAATACAAGGATTATCTCTTTATTGAAAAATAACCTTTACTCAATCGCAGGTGAAGATAACGTATTTAAAAAGGATATTTTTGAAAGTATAATCTATTATCCTGAGATTTTATGTTTAAATGATACAATAAATATAAAAGCAAAGTTGAAGATTCAACCTGATTCAATATTCTGTGTATTTGGTTACGACGGAATATTAAATAATAAGATTTTTATGAATGATTCTTCAGGAACATATTATTGCAGAATTCCGATTATAAAAGAAGGTTTAAATCTGAACTTTAGAATTGAATTGTTTGATTCTCTAAACTTCAACAGGTCAAGGATATTTTCAGAATATATTATAAAAAGGTCGGATTTAAAATTCCTTACAGAACCGGAAATATTTTGTGATAACAAAACATTATTACTAAGATTAAATGTTATAAATTCAGGTGAAAAAAAAGCGGACTCAACAGTATTGTCAATATATAAATTTAAAGATGATGATTATTATTGGATATATGATACCATAATATCAGATATAAAACCTTTGGTAAAAGAAGAAGTCTTAATCCCTATCGAAGAATTCGTTAATGATACTTTTAAGGATATAAATTTCAAGATTTTTATTGATAGTTATAACTGGATTAACGAACTAAACGAAAATAATAATGTAATCTATTATATAAAGAAGAAAAATTTCTATAAAATTAATCATTTAGATACAAACATCATAAGTGATAGATTCTGGGAAATAACTATATTACCAGAAACATTTAAAAAAGATGGATATTTTTTTGTATTTGAAGATGAATACGAACCCCCTTTAAAACAGGAAGATTTTAAACCTGGAAGTTTTGATAATTTCAATAAGGTTTTTAAAATAATATATTATGATACAATTCAAAAGCCATTTTTCCTAAAAATCTTTCCGGATTCATCAAATGGTTCCATATATATAAGGAAGAAATTAAAATGGATTAATCTTTCCGGGGATAGCGTCTGGGTGAAGGATACAGGTTTTTACACTTACGGTTTTACCAGTGATAATACAAAACCAATTGTGAAAATATTAAAAGATACGTTGTATTCTAAGGATGGAAATATAAAAATAAACCTTACTGCTGAGGACGATAATGGAATAGATATATGGATAAGAAAACCTTATTTTATGATAAACCAGAAAGAGATAATATTGGAAGTGAACGAAACAAGGGATTTAAACATTATGAATCTTAATCTTGAAAGTTCCCTAAATGATGGTTTCTACAATGCAAAGTTTTTCGCTTACGATGTTCACGGGAATATGATTTCAAAAGATATATTCATAAATATACAAACACCATTTTTAATTACTTTTCTTTCAAACTATCCAAACCCCGCAAGGGATTTAACAAAGTTTTTAGTTGAATTGACAAAAAAACCTGATTCTGCTACTCTCGAAATTTATCAACCTTCCGGTAATATCGTTTGTAAAAAAGTTTTCTACGATTTGAAAGAAGGGAAAAATATAATTGAGTGGCATTTAAGAGACGATAATGGAAATTATATTCCTAATGGGGTTTACCTTTACGTTGTCAGGGCTAAACTTGGGATTTTTGAAACAAAGGAAAAAAGAAAAATGGCGGTATTGAAAAGATGATATTGATTTTATTGAGTTTCAGTATTCCTTTCGATTATCTATTTCCCGGTGCAGGTGCAAGAGGAATTTCCTGTTCAAGTTATTTCACATATGAAGATATATCATCAATATGGTGGAATCCAGCAAATATATGTGTCAAGAGCCCTTCCCTTTATATTGACTGGACAAACCTTATTCAAAATTTTCATCTTTATAATCTTACTACTGGATTTAATGCCTATGGCTTATATCTTGCCTTTGGTATAAATTATTTTACATCAGGTGAAATGCCACTAAACCCTGATATTGAAGACACCATTATCCCTGAAACTATCGATTATTTTAGCGTTAATGAAAGGGTTCTGACATTCTCTTTGGCAACGAAGATGAAATTAGTGAATATAGGATTTAATATTAAGAACTATGAGCAGGAAATAGTTGATTTTCATGGAACAGGATTTGGATACGACATCGGTTTAACCTTTGAAAAAAAATTAAGGATTTCAATGATAATAAAAGACATTATGGGCACTGAGATATCATGGTTTGGAAAGACAGTAGACAAAATACCGCAGACTACAATAATTGCAACATCACTACCTTATAAATTTGAAGGTTATAATGGTTTCGCTGAGATCTCTTATATTTTAAACGATTATAAGAATTTTTTCTCATTTGGTTCTGAAATAACAATAAGAGACATTATCTCAATAAGGGCCGGTTATTCACAATTGAAAAAAATTTCATTCGGAATTGGACTTGATTTTTCCCAAATTTCATTGTATTATACAATTACGGGTTCATATTTTGAGCCTACACATATTATAGGGTTAAAGATTAAAATTAAAAAAGGAACTTAAAAAAAATTAAATATGGAGGTAATGATGAATGAAGAAATTTTCAGGATGTACGATATAAGAGGAATAGCAGATGAGGAATTAACTGATGATATCGTCGAACTTATAGGTAAGGCATACGGTTCAATGTTAAGAAGAAAAAGGATTGGGAATGAAGTAGCAGTTGGATTTGATGCAAGAAAGACATCTCCAAGGATTAAAGAGGCACTTTGCAAAGGAATCATTTCAACAGGGATAGATGTTATTGATATTGGTATGTGTCCAACACCACTTCTATATTTTACAGTTTTTCATTATGGTTTTGATGGCGGTGTTATGGTAACAGGAAGCCACAATCCGAAGGAATACAATGGTTTAAAGATGATGATTGGAGAAGAGACACTTTTCGGAGAATCTATACAGGAAATAAAGAATATTATATTAAAGAATGATTTTATGAAAGGGAAAGGTAAGATTCTAAAGAAAGATGTTAAAGATGATTATGTTGAGAAAACACTTTCAATCACATATCCAAATAAAAAACTTAAGATAGTTATAGATCCTGGTAATGGAACTGCTGGTGAGATAGCTTCAAGGTTATTCAATTCAATTGGTGCTGATTTTGAATGTATTTTCTGCGAACCTGATGGAGATTTTCCAAATCATCTTCCTGACCCGACAATCCCAGAATATATGCAATCTTTGAAAAAGAAGGTTCTTGAAAATAATGCTGATTTTGGTATTGGATATGACGGAGATGCGGACAGGATAGGTGTTATCGACGATAAAGGAAATATTGTTTGGGGAGACAAACTTCTCTGTATATTTTCTAAATATGTTTTGAAGAAATACCCCAATTCTTACATAATATTTGATGTTAAGTCTTCGCAGGGTGCTTCTGAATTCATAGAAAAAATAGGTGGAAGACCGTTTATGTGGAAGACTGGACATTCATTGATTAAAGCAAAGATGAAGGAATTGAATTCACCATTAGCAGGTGAAATGAGCGGGCATATATTCTTCGGTGGTGACTACTATGGATACGATGATGCTATATTTTCCTCATTAAGGCTTTATGATATTGTTTCAAATTCTGAAAAAAATATATCCGCGATGATAAAAGAAATCCCCTATTATTATACAACTCCTGAAATAAGAATAGATACAACCGAAGATAAAAAATGGAAGATTGTGGAGGACGTAATTAAACATTTCAAAGGGAAATATGATATTATTGGTATTGATGGCGCAAGGATTCTTTTTGGTGATGGTTGGGGACTTGTACGTGCTTCAAACACCCAACCCGTAATAGTCGCAAGGTTTGAGGCAAAGGATGAAAAAAGACTTAACGAGATAAGAGATTTAGTAATGGGATTTATAAATGAAAAAAAATGAAGACCTTAAATTTTTAATTGATATAGCAGAGAAGCTGGGTTTTAAAGTCTATGTTGATAGAATACTATCTTCAGGTGGTGCATGCAGGATATACAGGAAGAAATACATTGTTATAAACAAGAACCTTTCAGATTCATTCAAAAAAAAACTATTGATTCAGATTTTGAGGGAAAAAATTGATAAGAATGTTTACCTCGAACCAAGAATAAAAAAAATACTGGGGATAGAATGAGCAAAGTATATTTCATACCTGTAAAATCTGAAAAAAGTATCTTAAAAAAGATTGAAGATATTTTTAAAAGAGGTGGATATTACAGATTCTTTGATCAGAACGATTCTGTTGCCATAAAACTACATATGGGTGAGAAGGATAATACTGCATTTGTAAGACCAATCTATGCAAGGAAGATTTACGAGATACTTGTTAACCTTAATACAAACCCTTTTCTAACCGATACTACAACCCTTTATAAAGGCTCAAGGGGAACAGCAATAGATTATCTTAATACTGCAAGATGGAATGGTTTTGATTTTGCTCCCATAATCATTGCTGACGGTCTTTCAGGTAATTCAGGGGTTGAGGTTGAGATAAAAAAGAAACATTATAAGAAAGTGAAGATTGCAGAAGGTATTTTCTATGCTGATAAGATTCTGTGTCTATCGCATTTCAAAGGTCATGAACTTTCTGGATTCGGTGGTGCTATAAAGAATCTCGGGATGGGATGTTCAACAAAGGAGGGAAAACTTTCAATGCATTCTGGAAATATTCCTGTAATAAGGAAAGAAAAATGCACTGGATGTAGAAAATGTGAATTAATATGCCCTGCTAAAGCAATAGAGATTATAAATAAAATAGCAATTATAGATAAAAAGAAATGTATTGGTTGCGGTGAATGTATCGTATTCTGTCATTTTCATGCAATCGGAATAAGCTGGGATGCACACTCAATTGAGTTTATGGAGAAGATGGTTGAATATGCACTAGGTGCAATTATAAATAAAAAGGTTGTTTATGTGAATATCCTGATGGATATAACACCTGAATGTGATTGTTATCCACATTCAAAAGGTTATATGGTCCCTGATATAGGTATACTTATCTCTGATGACCCTGTTTCTATTGACCAGTGTTCTTTTGACCTTGTGAAATCATCTGCAGGTGTTTCTTCTTTCTTTGGGAGAAAAATAGATGAAAATCAGGATAAATTTTCAATAATATATCCAGAAATAAATTCAACCTATCAGATTGAATACGCTGAAAAGATAGGACTTGGAGAAAGAAAATACGAGATTATAGAGGTATAAATGATATTAATTCTGTTTGCTTTACAAGAAAATAATAATGACTACTTTTTATGGTCACAGGGGAAATTAGGTGGAATAAGATTATACAATAAATCTTATGTTCTCCCATCTATATCTATTGGACTATCATATCTTGACAGGAATGGTTTGCTTGCAATGGAACTAACATCTGTTTTAATTCCTTATGATTTTTCGATTGATATAAAAATTTTCTCCTTATCATTTTTAAAAGGTTATGCACAGAAAAGTAAACATTTTATGAGCTCGATTCTTTTTGGTCTTAATATAATCCCGATTTTCAATCAGATAACTAACGAAGAAGAAGCTTCTTAATAGGTTTTCCTTTGATAGCTTCTTTCTCGTTCAATTTTTATTATATAGGTATAGGACCGGAAATTGAATTAAATCTAAATCCAGAATTTCCCTATTTCGGTTTTAACTTCATTATGAATTTAGGGTATATTGAATAGTTCTATCTATTCTCTTTAAACCTCTCTATTATCTTAAAAGCTCTTTCTTTTTCACCCGGGAATAAATCATCAGGAACCCTATCCCTTCCAAGAGCCTTATAAACAATGAATCTTGCACAATCCTCTGCGTTTTTCTTACAATACTTAGACCTTACATATTTTAGAGTTCCTCCAAGATCTGTAATATTTTTTTTACAAAAAGAACAGCAACCGCACAATTCACACTCCATACCTCCTCCCTTTTTTGGGATTCTATTAATAAATAAAAAAATTACATTCCCGTTTTTATAAATTTTATTCTATTCATTTTCAAAATATTAATATTAAAGAAGGATTTATAGTATTTGAAAAATGCAACAGAATGTTGCAATTATTATCAAGAAAATAAATCCCTCACTTGACAATCAGCAGATTTTTTATAATTATTATAATGATGGAAAATATATTAGACTGGTATAGATTAGAAAAACCACTTAATCTACAGAAGATTTTCAATAATAATAATCCTGTTGATTGTGAAATAGGTTTTGGTGAAGGTGATTTTATTGTCAAGAAGGCGCTTAATGAAAAAAACAGAAATTTTATTGGTATTGAATATTCAAAGGTTTGTTTAAGAAAGACTTTAAGAAAGATAAAGATGAATAAAATAAATAATGTCAATCTTGTATTACTTGATGCAAGCACAGCATTTGAATTATTAATACCAGAATCTTCGATTGAAAATATATACATTAATTTTCCTGACCCGTGGCCCAAAAATAGGCACGAGAAAAGAAGGCTTCTTGATAAGGAATTCAGTCTACTTGCGACATCAAGATTAAAAGACAAAGGGTATATACACATACTTACAGACCATTCATTTTACAGGGATTTTATACTTGAAGAAATGTTGCATTACAAGGTTTTAAGGCCAATATTTGAAAATGGATATCAATCCAACCTTGAAAATATTATTGAAACAAAATATTGCAAAAAATGGAAAAATCTGGGAAAAGAGATTTATTATATTTTGTTCCAAAAGGTTATGCATCCTTTTTGTGAAAGAAAAATAAAAGAACTCAAGTTCGAAAATAAGATAAAGATAAATTCTTCAAAGGATAGGATCCTGAAATTATTAAATAAAGATTTACAGGATGGAAATTCTATCGTAAAGATTTTGAAGATAATAAACGAGGAACCAGATATTCATCTTATAGTTCTTTTTAAGGACTATACATTGTTCCAGAAAAAAGAGATTATTTTAAAAAAGGAAAATGAAGGTTATGTAATAGAAATACCTGAAGATATATTTCTTTCCAGATCGTTTGAACTCTTATTGAGAAATTTAGAAGATTAAAGTGATTCAAGTATCTTATATAATTCTTTCCTTAGAATTTTGCAATCAAAGTATCTTAAGGCTATTTCGGGTCCTGAAAACCTTATTTTTAATCTTTCCGGTTCTCTAATAATCTTTTTTAACTCTCTGGCAAGCCTAAAAGTAAAATCAGGGTCATATACACCTTTATAATCAATCAGATACTCAGATGGTAAAATTCTTGGACAATCCCCTATTTTTGTTGAAAGAATATACCTTGAAGTCGCAAGATAAACTAAAACTTTTGCACCTAACCTTATATTCCCTACCAAATCATTTGTTTGAATATTTATACCTATTGAGATTTTTTCCATTATTTCTCCGATATTTTCAATAGAAACCCAATCTTCAATAATTTCAACATTTTTATTACAGGCAATTTTTTTTAGATACGGGAATGCCTTTCCCTTCCCGAAAATAAACCCCTTTACATTATAACCTTCCCTATTTAAAATTTCAACAACTTCTATTATTTCCCTGCCGTTGATATTTCCTGTTCTTTTATCAATATTTAAATTCCCAATCATACCTATTGTTAAAACATCAGGTATTCTTTTATATTCTTTCAAAGAATCCACATCTATACAATCTCTTATTAAATACACGTCTTTTCTCCTTTTCTCAAGGATTTCTTTATACGTTTCTGTCCTCACAATTAAAATAAGAGAATTTTTGATAGCCCATCTTTCTATTATACATATAAGATTGGAAAGAAATCTTTTTCTGTAACTTTTTGATAATTCACATTCATTATCCCCTGTATCAATAATAAATTTTTTATACCCTAATAAATAAAGTATAAAAAGTGATAATGTCTCAAAACCTACAAAGTATACAAAAGGCCTTGAAGACAAAATTATATATAAGAACCTTAAATAAGTTATAAATCTATTTTTCCTGTATAAAATAAAAAAATTTTTATCATCAAAAAGATATCTTGCCCTCATCCCATTAGGACCATGAATATAATCTTTAGAAAGAACGAGAAATTTTCTCATCTATAAATTTCTTCATCTGTTTAGCTGACCTGTCCCAACTAAAATTTGAAGCAAAATGCCTTGCATTCTTCCCCATATTTTCAGCCAGATTTTTTTCATTTGATATTCGGATTAATATTTCCTTTAATTCATTTACATCACCGAATTCATATATGAAACCTGTTTTTTCATCTATAACAGTCTCATTCAATCCAGGACTATCCGGCACAATTGATAATGTTCCGGATGCCTGTGCCTCTATACTTGTCAAACCCCATCCCTCTTTAGGTGATGTATTTATATGTGCCCAGGATGAACCAACAATTTTAATCTTTTCATCTTCAATCAGATAACCTGTAAATGTTATCCTGTCTTTCAGACCTTTTTTTTCAGTGATTTTTTTTAATCTTTCTTTATCATCTCCATCACCTATAATAACCAATCTAAAAAATGCACCTTCTCTATATGCTAATTCGACTGCATTTATTAATAAATCAAACCTTTTATATCTTTTTATCCTGCCAACAGCAGTGAACAGTGGAAAATCGGATTTTTTAAAGGTCCTGAATTTTGAAAGATTAACCCCATTATATATCACCCTTACTCTTTCTTTTTGAATTCCATATTTTACAAGTTCTTTTTTAGTCCCTTCTGAAACACAAATAAAATCAATGTCTTTATATAAACGCGGAACCATCCTTTCATTTATATAAACATAAGAACCGAATAAAAAGTTTGTTTCCTGGAAAATTACATTACCAAAGAAATGATGCAGTATTGCTATCCTCTTTTTAGGGATATATAATGAACCATAGAAAGGGATCTTGTTTAAGTCCTCTATTACAAGGTCAAAATTATATCTTCTGTCAAGTTCTTTATACGCATAAGGGACATAGAAATTAAATGTATTTCTTTTACCTATCCTGTGAATATGAATTCCATCAAGAATCTCTTCTTTTTCTGTGTTATTAAAATGGTCACACAAGAGATGAATTTCATAATATTCAGTGAGTCTTCTAAATATTTCAAAAAGATGAACCTCTGCCCCACCTGATAATGGGTTTTTTATATCCTGCCAGTTTATAATAAGGATTTTCTTCTTTTGCATATAATGATTTTATATTAAAAAAAGGAATAATCAATTAAATTTATTTTCTTTTCAATTTCTCTTCAAAATCAATTACACCATCTTTTATGTGAACAATCCTCTCTGAATACATTGCTATATCTCTTTCATGTGTTACAAGGATTATAGTTTTTCCCTCTTTATGTAATTTTGTGAATATATTCATTATCTCTTCACCTGACTTTGAATCAAGATTTCCGGTAGGTTCATCAGCGAGTATTATTTCAGGTGTATTAGCAAGTGCCCTTGCTATTGCTACCCTCTGTCTTTCACCGCCTGAGAGCTTGTTTGGAAGATAATTTATCCTCTCACCAAGACCAACGCTCTTTAAAAGTTCCCTCGCCCTTTCCACCCTCTCTTTAGGTGGAATTCTGTTATAAATCATAGGTAAAGTTACATTGTATTCAACAGTTGACCTTGGAAGAAGATAAAAGTTCTGGAATACAAAACCTATCTTTTTCTTCCTTATCTCTGCTAGTCTATTCTCATCAAGTTCAGAAACCCTTTCTTGCTCAAGTATGTATTCACCTTCAGTTGGTGTATCAAGACAACCTATAATATGTAATAATGTTGATTTACCTGAACCAGAAGGTCCCATTATGCAAAGAAATTCTCCTTTCTTTACTTCAAGATCAACTCCACGAACAGCAGGATATTCTACTTCTCCCATTTCATAGAATTTCTTTATATTTTTGAGTGATATTATATTCTTATTCATATCTCAAAGCCTCCACAGGATTAAGTTCGGATGCAACCTTTGCAGGATAAAAACCAAAGAATATTCCAACTATAGAAGAGAAGGCAAAACCTAATATCACAATCCAGAATGGGATAGAAAATGGAAGTTTTGCAATCCCACTAACAGCTGAAAATACCAATATCCCTACAACTATTCCGAGAATGCCACCTATAAGTGATATGATCACTGCTTCTGTCAGGAATTGCAAGAGTATTTCGTTTTTCTTAGCACCTATTGCCTTTCTTATACCGATCTCCCTTGTCCTTTCCGTAACAGAAACAAGCATAATGTTCATAATTCCTATACCACCAACAATAAGCGCTACAGATGCAATACCTATCATAACAAGAAAAATAGTCCTTGTTAGTTCATTCCATCCTTTTATCAATGCGTCAGATGTATTTATTGCAAAGTCGTCTTCCTGACCTTCTTTCACATGCCTGTAGTTTCTTAAAAGAAACCTTACCTCTTCAATAGCATTTTCCTTATCCTTTGCAAGTATAAGAATACTGAAACTTCTATTAAAACCGAATATTTTCTGGAATGTTGTGTAAGGAATTACCACAACATTATCCATACTCCTTCCCATAACATTACCTTTTTCTTCAAGCACTCCTATAATTAGACATCTCAATCCATTAATAATTAATGTATTACCAAGGACTTCTTCATTCGGAAAAAGATTTTTAACAATGTCTTTTCCAACAACACAAACAGCCCTTCTAAAAAGGACATCGTCATCAGTAAAGAATCTTCCAAACTCAACATCCTGTTGATTTATCTTTGGAAGTTCACTACCTGTTCCAACAATCTCGGCATCTTCAACTGTTTTATCTTTATTTTTTAATGTTGTCCTGTAGTTTATAGAAGGTGTTATGAATTCTATTGAACTTGCGTGGGTTTTTAAATAATTATATTCACCAAGTGTTATATCCTTTCTTGACCAGTATCTCCTCCATCCACCAGGTCTTGTTTGAGGTCCTCCCATCACCCAGGGAAATTTTTGTATATATATCACATCTGCACCCAGGGATGAAAAAGTGCTTGAAACTTTCTTTTGAATACCCTGTATCGTAGAAACCACCGCGATAACGGTTGTAACACCAATAATTATTCCGAGTGTTGTAAGAATGGATCTTAACTTATTCGCCTTTATTGAAATTATGGCGGAGCGAACTATTTCCTGTAAAAACCCTCTGTCCATCTTTTAACTCCTTCAGTATTTTAAAAGGCCCTGTTATTATTGTATCTCCTTCATTTAAACCTTCAACTACCTCAACATTCAAATCACCCATTAGTCCTATCTTTATCTCTTTAAATTTTGCTATTCCATTTTTGTATAAGAAAACACCACTTCCTTTTTTCTTTATCATTCCCCTTAATGGTATATTAATAACATCTTTCTTTTTATCCACTATAATCTCGCAATTACCTGTCATACCTGGATAAAATTTTATATCTTTATCTATAATCCTTATCTTTACAGGATATGTTACAACACCCGTTGATGATGTTGTAGGATACTTCGATATATCATACACATAACCTGAAAACTTCTTATTCGGGAATGCATCTACATCTATCATTACAGAATCCCCTATACTCACAATTGGGACCTCACTCTCATTAACATCTGCGACAAGGTCTATATCATTAACATTTGATAGGACAAAGAGAACCGTTCCTGGATTATTCATTGTCCCTGTTATCACATTTTCACCTTCCTTCACCTTTATCTTTGTTACAATCGCATCTATTGGTGAAATAATCGTGCATTTGTCAAGCCTGTTCTTGCTTGAAATAACATCTGCCTCTGCCTGTTTTAATGTATTTTCTGCCATTAAAAGTGAAGATTCAGCATCCTCGTATTCTTTTTTTGATATAAGATTCTTCTCATATAAAACCTTTTTCCTCTCAAAATCTGATTTTTTTAAACTATAGTTTGTCTTCTGTGATTCATAATAACTTACTGCCTTATCATAGCTTGCCTTTGCATCCGTATCATCAAGTTTTGCAAGGACCTGCCCTGCTTTTACATTCTCACCCTCTTTAACATACAATTTTATAACTTTTCCCATAATGTCCGAACTTATGTTCACCTCTTCAGCCGCAGTAATCTTCCCTGTTGATGAAACTATCTTTGAAACATCACCTTTCTTAACAACCTCTGTCTCTACCTGAACCTTGTTTGTCCCCCTCACATTAAAAAATATTATAAGACCTATTACCACAACAACTATTATCACAATAAACCATTTCTTCACATTATCCTCCCTTCTATCTTTTTTATCTTGTATATTGAAAGAAGATATTCCTTCATTGCTAATTCAAGATTGTAATGTGCATTCAATAGGTCTTCCTCACTTGAAAGAAGTTCTATTATACTTGCCTCACCCATCTCAAACCTTAATCTTGTTGCCTCCATACTCTCAGTAGCTACAAGCACATTCTTCTCTGATATCTCAAGCATCTTTCTTGATTCTAAATAGTTATTATAGGAATTCTCTATTTCTAATAATATATCTTTCTCCTTTTTCTTCAAATTCAAAACTTCAATATCAAGTTGCATCTTCTGGACTATTGTATTGTTAATCCTTTTAAATCCAGCAAAAATAGGCATTGAAAGACCAAATCCAATACTATATGAATCTTTTAAATCCCACTCTTCTTTACTATCAGGGAATTCGCTACCGGAATAACCATAATTTCCCCGAAGGTAAATTGAAGGAAGATATTGTGTAATATTCTCAGCAAGTTTTAATCTCATAGATGCAATACTATTCCTCATTGCTATTAGCTCAAAATTATCTTTCAGGACCTTATCTTTAAAAACATTCAAAGAATCTATAAAAATATCAGGTGTTGGTAAAGAAAGTTCTACATCTTCATTGATATCAAGCAGGCTCTTAAATTGTGAAATAAGCTCTTTTTGAGTTTTCTCAGCCTTTATGTATTCAAGCTGTGCCTGTAAATTACTCACCTCTGCCTTTAAAAGGTCTGCCCTTGATGCTGAACCGAGTTTAAACATCTCATCAACCTTTGATTTGTAGTATTCAGACCTTTCAACGGCCTTTTTCCGAACTTCAAGTAGTTTCTCAGCTGTGTAACAATTTAGATACAAAGTTATTGTGTTATAGATCAGTTCATTCAAGTTATAATAATAATTGAATTCGGATTCATTGTTGTTATAGTATGCCTCTACACCCTGAAGAAAATTATATATTGATAGATTTTGAGAACCTGAAAGACCTATACTATAACTTTCATTCTTTGTTGGATACATCTTAGAATATGATAAATTAGATTCAATCGAAGGTAGCAATGAAGACCAGTTGTAAGAATTAACCTTCTGTTCAACCCTCATTTTATAATTAAGTATCATAGAAGATTCTGAAACCTTTAACATACGCTCTATTGCTTCTTCGAGTGTTAATGTTATAGAAAAAAATATTAGAACCATCTTCCCCTTCCCGCTGTTAAAAATTTAATACCTAAAGAGAAAATAAATACCATAAACGATATTATCCCGCTCTTCTTCTTATCCAAACCTGTAAGATAAGAGATACCCAATGCTAAAAGAATATAAAACCAGACATTAAATATATCTATTTCAGAAATAAGTAAATTTAATTTCCTGTTATCAGAATGAAAAAATAGGTCAAGCCCTGACTTTAGCCTCATATCAGCAAACGAACTTATAGCATTTCTTCTTATTATTATCAGAATGGTTCCAATAACAGTCTTTATAGAATTAACGATTGATATGTAAGATATAAGGTCTAATCCTTTTATGAAAGGCAGATTCTTACCGAAAAGGAAAGTGAAAAAATAAACTAATAGACTTAATGAAAGAAATGTTATTATTGTTACAACCGGTATAGAAATAAGCCCAACTATCCTGAAAAGTGAGAAGTTCCCCTGTGGTGGCTGCATATCATTTCCCATTGTTTCGCTCATTATTTTCATAACAATCGGGAATGATACAATTTGAGAGATAATCAAAATTATAGAAAATACAAGATAAGGAATCCACCAGTCATCCTTTTCTTTTATATGCCCGAAAGCTTTAAAAGGTTCAAAAATTATTTTAATTAAAGCCATTGGACCTCCGTTTTTTATTAATTATAAAACAATTATAAGATGAATTCGTTACAAAAATTTATCTCAATAACTGAAATAGAATCTGTGCTATAATTATTTTAAAAATGAGTCCGGCAGGATATGTTGCAGCGTATGCAATGGTTGGTATCTCAGTTGTGGTGAGTTCATCAGCTGCCTTTAATGCAGGTGGGTTTGTCATAGAAGCAGTTAGAGCACCCATAGCTTCAAGTGGATTAAACCTGTATATTCTCAACATTAGAAACATACCTATTATACAGGAAAGTGTGGTTGTAATAAATCCAGCGGAGAAAAGAACAACTCCCTGCGATTTCAGTATTTCTACAAGCCTTGTTCCAGCACTTGTTCCAACACCAGCAAGAAACAACATTATTCCAAACTCCCTTGAAAAAGACCTTGCTGCTACTGGAACATAAAGGTAAAATCTGCCAATCTTCCTGAAGTGCCCAATAAATAGACTCGTTATAAAAACACCCCCTGCCATCCCAAGCCTTATTGTTATGTCACCTGTAACCCTTAAAGGTATCATACCAATAACAATACCAATTAAAATACCTGCAAGGAAAGTTCCCATGCTTGTCTCATTTATCTTTTTTGATGAACCCCTCACCTCATTCACAAATCTCTCAACATCATTCCTTGCACCAACTATTCTTATTATATCACCCATCATAAGTGTCATATTACCATCGGGAACCATTTCAAATCCCTGCCTTCTTATTCTTGTAAGCCTTATACCATACTTTTCCCATAAACCAAGCCTTGAAAGCTGTTTATTTATTATTCTATGGTCAATCACTTCAAGATCATAACTTATAATATTAGTATCTTTCTCCTCATGTATACTTTCAGTCTCCTCCCCAATTATGAATTTCACTTTGTCAAGGTCTTCTTCTGTTCCCACTGCAATTATAATATCACCTGTATGAAGGACTGTTTCAGGACCTACAACCTTCACCTCATCATTATGCTTTATCCTTGAGAATGCAACATCAACAAGTTTTTTAGGTGTAATATCCTTTATCATCCTGCCATCACAATTTGGATTAGTAACCTTGAAGTATTTTACAAGCAATGGTTTTGCCAAATCTTTATTCTTTTCTTTCCATTTTTCTTCTTCACTTTTAATTGATATCTTTAATATCTTTGGTAGTAAATTTATTATAAGAACCACTCCTATCATACCATAAGGATATGCGATACCATAACCAACTGATAAAAGCGAGACACCATCAGGTATCTGCTGTCTTATAATATCAAGGACAGATGCAAAGGCAGGTGTACAGGTTAAAGCACCTGTATAAATGCCAACAATGAGGGATGGGGAAAGTCTGAAAATAAATCCAAATATTACTGATATAATGGCACCTATAACTGTTATTATCAATGCAACAGATATGAACTTAATTCCATCTTTTCTGAAGCTTCTCAGAAAACCAGGACCAGCACTCAAACCAACAGAATAAACAAATAATATTAATCCAATATCCATTATTTCCTTATGTATTGTTTTACCAAAATGTCCAAAAACAAGGGCTACGAAAAGAACACCAGCAGAGCCCAATGAAAAACCCTTAAAAGAAAGACTACCTATAATTGTTCCAAAAGTAAGGATAAAAAAAAGAATGAAAAGCTGTTCAAGGAATATTCCTATCATATAAAGATTGTCTTCCCTGTATCCATTGAGTTTATTAAGGTAATAGAACTTGCAATTTCAACATTTTCAATTATTTCATCTTTTTTAATATCGAACATCTCGAAGGATAAAGAGCATGCAAGAAATTTTACATTTAAATCCCTGCAATCATTTATTAATCTTTTTATTAAGGTAGTTTTTTTCTGATTCTCCGATTTTTCTATAAAATCCTTTTTTATAAACTCAATTCCTTCAAATGCAAAAAAAATGTTAACATTTTTACCAAGTGAAGCGCTGGTTGTAGCTATTACAAGAGCGAGTAATGCCCTATTTTCGTCTTTCCCGGAGAGTATGATAGTTATATTCTCATTCAAACCTTCTTCTCCTTTGCACCGTAAAAATCCAAAGCCTCAATAAGATAACCTGCATACTCATAAACAATCCCACCACCCATGGAAACAGCAACCTCTGCTATCTCAAGGATCTCTTCCCTCGAACATCCAACTTCAAGACATATCTTTGTATGAAGAAATATGCAAGGCTTACAATGCTGAACAAGAACAATAGCAAGTGAAGCAAGTTCCTTGTATTTTAAAGGGATGCTACCTTCTGATTTTGATTTCCTCCACATTTCAAGAAATGATCTTACGAATTCCTCCCTTTCTTTTCTGAACTTATTTAGTGAGTAATTTATACCTTTTTGTTCTTCGTCCTGATTGAATGCTGTCTCTTTTGATATGTCTTCTCTTCTTTTTTCAATCATACAATAGAAAGAAGTTTCTCAGGCTTGATTCTATTCTGCTTTAATCCGACATCATCCGGTGAAAACCCAAGTGCAATCCCAAGGATCTGGGTATAATATACAACTGGAATGTTATATTCTTTGTTAAAAGCCTTTTCAATCTTTTTCTGGTTGCTTTCATACATCACACTGCAAAAAGGACATATGGAGACAAGGCCATCTATATTCTTCTCTTTAAGATAATTCAATTTTTTATTTGAAAGTGCAAATGCTGTGTCTTCTTTTATACCAAGTATACCACCACCACAACAAAGTTGTTTTTCAGGATATTCAACATTTTCTGCACCAATTGCTTTAATAAGTTCATCTAATGATACAGGAAACTGCGGGTCATCAAATTCTGAATAAACCTTTGATGGTCTTATGAAATGACAGCCATAATGTGCTGCAAATTTATAACCTTCAAGTTTCTTTACAATTTTATTTTTTAAATTTTCAATACCATAATCTTCGTATAAGACCCTTGCAAAATGTTTAACCTTAACATTTCCATTGTACTGAAGACCTTGTTTTTTAAGTTCCTCGTTAACCTTATTTTTTATATCCTCACTGTGTTTTATTTCTTCATTTGCTTCTATCATAGTTACACTACATGCATTACAGAATGTTGTTATACTATCTATTCCTTTCGATTCTGCAACTGCAAGATTATAAGAACTTAAAAGAAGTTGTGTGAATGAGTCAACTGCCTTCAAGGGATAACCACAACACCTGAACTCAGGAATATCAACGAGTTCTATACCAAGTTTTTCTGCGACCTTCCTACCTGATAATTCATAATTCTGTGAACGAACTGGAACAGTGCAACCAAGGAAAAGCCCGTATCTCATTTTTCCTCCTTCTTTAACAACAGGCCCAATCTTTCATTGATTATCTTCACAAACTCCTCTTTCCTTGAAGATTCAAGTGGTGGAAGCCCTATCTTCTCCCTTTTTTTGTTTTCAAAATCACCAACTTCATATAACCTTGAAAATTTATCAAGTGCTTCATACTGTGCTATATACGATGGGTGAATATACCCTTCCTTCACTGCTACATTCTTTATTGCATTCATAAGTTCGGTCACCACCACATCCTGTGGACATCTTTCCTGACACATATAGCAGGCTGTGCATAACCAGATAAAATCACTCTTTAAAACCTCTTCCTTCATCCCAAGTAAAACCATTCTTATTATCTTCCTTGGATTGAATCTTTCATCTATTTCACGAACAGGACAACTTGCACTACATGTTCCACAGGCAAAACATCTTGAAAGATACTCACCACCCGGTTCTTTCATTATCTTTTCCTTAAATTTTGTATCAAGTTCATTAACCTTTACAGGCATAATAAATCTCCTTTTTTTACATTTTTTAATTTTAAAAATATCATTTCTTAATTTTCAAACAATTTTTCCATAATAAGTTTTTAGTTTTTCAATTAACAAATTTTTCAACTGTTGATAGGAAAAAGTGTCTTGTCTTTCGAAAAATTTTAACAAAAGCCTAAGTGTAGTTCCTTCTTTAAATATTGTTTGCACTATTCCTTCTCTCCATAAAATTTCATTTTCACAAAATTTTCTCCAAGTTCTTAACTCTAAGTCTCTAATGGCTTGGTAACTCTCTTCAGCTACAACATCAAAATTTATTTCGGGCAATTCAGGCAAACTATCTTTCCATTGTTTTAGCCAATTGAGTATTTGTTCCCAAATTTCTGGTACCTTTAAATATTCAAAAAACTCTTTACCATAAAAAAGAAAAAGCTTAACACCATAAAATTTTTCAAGTCTAAGCAATTCATAAAGATAATAATTTTTGTTTTTTGAGAGATCTGGATCTACAAAGTACATAATACCAATTAATTTTGATTTATGGATTTTACTCAAAATTTCGAGTTTAGTTTCAAAATTTAAAATTTGTCCTCGCTTTTTTGAAGAGTCGTGGTCATCTCTAATCTTTTGCTCGATAAAATAGAATACGATATTATCTGTAAAATATTGATCCAAAGACAACTGTTTCCCTTTTTCATCTTGTATACTTTTCGGCAATGTCTCAAAATTAAGTTCTTTCAGTATTTCTTCCACAATTTCCTCCAGAGCATCTCCCATTCTTATTTCATGAGATTGAAAGAGATGCTGTAAAATTTTTGCATGGGGCTTTGTTGGTCTAAACAAACCGACAAAACGTTCCGGATTCTCAACAATCTTTCTGAGAAGTTCTTTCTTCTCCCCTTCAAATATATGCTTATTCAAAATTTCACAAAATTTTTTATAGTTCATTTTATTTAATCATTTTCAAATATTTATTTAAATCTTTTTTACTTTGTAATGGGCTATCAATTATTTTCAATGGGTGTTTAAACCTTTCTTCCATACCTTTTACATACTTCGGGTTGATTTCAATCATAACAAAATTTCTTTTTAACGCCTGAGCCACATACCCTGTTGTTCCACTTCCAGCTACAGGATCTAAAATCACATCATCTTCTTTAGTTGATGTTAAAATAACTCTTTTAAGAAGATCTATTGGTTTTTGTGTAGAATGTAATTTTCTCCCTTTTTCATCCTTAAGTCTTTCATTGCCCCAACAAAGAGGCAATACCCAAACATTTGCTCCAACCTTCCCAATTCCAAACATTTTTGCATATTCTTTATTGAAAGTATAATTTTTAGATTTTTTGTCTTTTACGGCCCAAATAAGAGTCTCTGTAGCATTAGTAAATCTAACACCAAGCCAGTTTGGCATAGGATTTGTCTTTATCCAGATTACATCGTTAAGTATCCAGAAACCTAAATCCTGCATTAATTTACCAATTCTAAAAATACTATGATAAGTAGCAATTATCCATATTGTAGCATTTGGTTTCATCACCCTTTTAACTTCCGAAAGAAGCTTTTTAATAAAATCATCGTATTCCTGAAATGAGGAAAACTTATCCCAAGCATCATTAACTCCTTCAACAACTGTTTTTACTGACCATCTTCTTAATTCTTTATTGGGCAATTGTAAAAAATATGGTGGATCAATAAATACTAAATCAAAAACTTCATCATCTATTTTTTTTAAAACTTCAAATAAATCCCCTAAGATAATCTTGTTTTTAATTTCTTCAAGTAAATATCTTTGTTTCTCCCTGTTATCTTCTATAACTATCTTTATATCATTTGGTTTTTTATCAATAATTAAATTTTTCATTTGATTTTCAGGTTTCTTCATAGATTTTTCATTCCTGTGAACATCTCGTTATAACCCATCTCCCTCATATCTGCTGCACCAGATGGACATACACTTATACATGCTCCACATCCCTGACAGAGATGGATATAAACCATAGCAACCTTCCTATCTTCATCTATAACCCTTGCATTATAAGGACAAACATCCACACAGAAACCACATCCAGCACACATTCTCTCTTTTGTGTATGAAATCCTATTTTTTGAACTTATACCCTTCTTTATGATACTTAATACCTGTGTTGCAACACCCCTTGCCTGCTTTATGGATTCAAATGTATCCCTTGGAGAATGAGCAAGACCACAGACAAAAATACCCGGCCTTCTCGTCTCAAGGGGCTTAAATTTAATATTCGCTTCATTAACAAAACCATTTTCATCTGTATCTATACCAATCCTCTCATAAAATTCTTTATTTCCGTTCCTGATACCGGTTGAAAGAATCAGGTAATCTGCTTTTATTTCTAATTCATCATTTAATATTTCATCATGAAATCTAACAGCGATATTATCATTCAACAAAACATCCGGCTCTTTACCTTCCTCAAATCTTAAAAATACAACACCAAGCTCCCTTGCCTTTTTATAATACAATTCTTTAACACCATAAGTCATCATATCCCTGTATAAAACATAAACATTTGCATCTTTAAATTTTTCTTTAATCCTTAAAGCATTCTGGACTGCCCTTGAACAGCATACCCTTGAACAGAAACTTGCTTCATCATTTCTTGAACCAACACATTGTATCATTATGATATTCTTATTGTTAAAATCTTCCTTTTCAATTATATCTTCAAATTCTATCTGCGTTAATATGTTTCTGTTTTTCCCGTAACCATATTCCTTCGGTTTGTATTCATTCGCACCGGTTGCAAGGACAATAAAACCAGCCTGTATCTCATTCCCATCGTTTAGTTTTACATTAAAATCACCGAGGGAACCTCTTATTTCAATTAATTCTTTATTAAAAATTATCTTCACATTTTCCTTTTTTCCAATCCTGTCGATTAAATTATTTAAGAGTCCATTTACATCAAACCCTGTTATATGTCTTTTAATCTTTAATGCATTACCACCTAATTTATCCGTCTTTTCAATCAAATAAACATTTAAACCTGCATCTGAGAGTTCATCTGCAACCATAAGTCCTGATAATCCCCCACCTATGACAGCAACATCCTTATTAATCTGAATTTCTATAGATTCATTAATTTCCCTTTCTTTAATCATATTCAATCTTGAATTTATAAGGAAATTTATACCGTTGATATCATTGTTATTAAAGGCAAACTGTTCCCTAACATCTGCAATATCAAAATTTATCCTGAATTTTTTAAGTATTGGTTCAAGGAAATATCTTGAACATGCACTCACAAGAATATAGTTTATCTGTTTTTCATTTATCCAGTTTTTAACTTCTTCTAAATTCTGACAAAAATCCTTCATCCTTAGGATATCAACATCTTTATAATCCATTCCACCATAATTAATTAGACCGAAGCAATCACAAAGAACCAACCCAATCTTTTTCTCATCTTCTTTTCTTATTATATATTTCTCTTTTTTCATCCCACCTGATTCCTTAACTATTTCAAGAACCGATGAATGGGCTTCTATCACTGAATCCATCAAATCCTTTGGATATGATGAAGAACCTGCAATTACTATACCCTTCTTATTTTCAGATGTTATAAAATCGCATACAGGATAACCATTCTCATCTTTTATCAAAAAATCCTGGTAATTAGGCCTTTGCCCAATTGAAAGAACAACAAGTTCAAATTTTTCCGTCCTAAGTTTCCCATCATTATCTTCATATTTTATTATAAGATTATCCTCGTTATCCTGATCTATTGATGCTACCCTCTGTTTTATGAAATTTGCCTTTGTATTTATTTGATAATTATAGTATCCTTTACCAAAAGTTCTCATATCCATATAGAATATGGATGTATTTATATCAGGGAAAAATCTTTTTATAAGATTTATTTCCTTTAATGCAAACATACAGCATGCATAAGAACAGAATGGGTTGTCCTTATCCCTTGAACCAACACACTGAATAAAGGCTACATTCTTTGGTCTTTTCTTATCAGAAGGTCTAAACAATTCACCCATGTTAGGACCTGTAAAACTCATATTCCTTTCAAGTTCTATACTCGTTATAACATTTTTGAACCTTTTATAACCATATTCTTTAAGATTGAAAGGATTTATATCTTCAAATCCAGCTGTTACAATTATTCTATCAAATTCCATCTCATAATATTCTTCTTTCATTTCAAGGTCTATCGCATTAGTCGGGCATACTTCAACACATTTTTTACACTTCGTGCATGATTTAAAATCTATTGAATAACTTAAGGGATAAGGCATTGGATAATCAGTATATATTGCCTTCCTTCTACCAAATATAGGATTGAATTCATCTTCTGTTTCAACAGGGCAAACTTCTTCACATTTTCTACACGATATACATCTTTCTATAATCACACCTCTTGGTGATTTCTTAAACTTTACTTTAAATGGGCCTTCACCCTTAACATCTACGACCTCTGTGTTTGTCCTTATCTCTACATTATTATGTGAAAATATTCTTCTTAAACAATACTGTGGAATATCATCACCTGTAAAAGGGTAAATCTGACACATTCCACAGGCATCGTTTGGAAATTGTCTTTCGAGTTTTGCAAGTGTTCCAGTTGCGTAATTATTCTTTTCTACTATGACAACATCATTACCAGCATCTGCAACATCAATACCTGAAACTATTCCTGAAATCCCTGAACCTATTATCAAGACCTTCATTTATCCTCCGATTTAATATTCCTTTGGAAGAGATTTGAGTTCTTCAAAACTGAATACAGGACCATCTTTACAAACAAATTGTTTCCCTATATTGCATCTTCCACATTTTCCAATACCACATTTCATTCTTCGTTCAAGGGATGTCCAGACATTCTTCGGCTCAAATCCAAGCTCATTTATAACAGGCAATGTGAACTTTATCATAGCTGGTGGTCCGCACATAACAAGATGTGCATTTTCTGGGCTTGGAGAAACCTGTTTTAAAACAACAGGAACAAAACCAACATGTCTACTCCATCCCTCAACAGGTGTATCGATTGTCAGGTGTATTTCTATATCCCCTCTCTTTGACCATTCTTCAAGTTCGTCTCTGTAAATCAGAAGATCAGGTTTCCTTGCACCATATATAATTGTTATCTTTCCATATTTATCTCTTTCTTTTAAAAGATAAAGTGTCAAAGACCTTAATGTGGTGAATGCGAAACCTCCTGAAACAATAACTATGTTTTTACCTTGGAATAAATGCACCGGATAACCATTCCCGTAAGGACCTCTGACATAGACAGTATCACCTTTTTCAAGATGGTGGAGGTATGTCGTCAAAAATCCAGTTTTATTTATTGTGAAGCGAAGAAAGTCCTCTTCAGGTGAAGATGCTATACCGAAAGGCCCTTCCCCTTTTCCAAGTATCCCAACTTCACAGAATTGACCTGGTATAAAATTGAATTTTTCATTTAACACAAGGTCTATTGTTTTTAATGACCTGTCATTTGATTCAAATCTTGCAAGCTTCACTTCTGCTTTTAATGGAATGTATGGGTTCATTCTCTCTCCATTGCTTCAAACAAAACTTCTCTAATATCAAAATTTACAGGACAATATGTTATACATCTTCCACAACCAACACATCCAAAAATATTGTAAAGTTCAGGATAATATGAAAATTTATGCATAATCCTCTGTCTCATTCTTTTAGACTCATCCAATCTTGGATTATGCCCAGATGCCTCCTGTGTGTATATCTTGAATGTGCATGCATCCCAAATTCTAACCCTTTTTCCACCATCTTTCCTTTCCTTATCTTCAATATCAAAACAGTAACATGTAGGGCACAGAAATGTGCACGCACCACATGTTAGACACCTCTGGGTAATTTTATAAAAGAAATCAGTATCCCATATCTTATCGAGTTTTTCTTTTATCTTCTCAAAATCGTATTTCTTAATCTTTGAGATTGCATTTTCTCTTAAATCATCTATCTTTTCGTCTGTTTCTTCAAAGGAAAAACCTAAATCTAAATTATAACCATCAGTATAATAAAATTCTCCTTTTTCAATTAAAAGAATGTCAGAACCTTCTTTATCAAAAGGGCTACCACCCAATGATGTGCAGAAACAGGTTGGTAAAGGCTCATTACAAGCAATAGATATGATTGCAGTATTGTTTCTTCTTCTTATATAATAAGGGTCTGGGATTTCATTATAGAATGTTCTATCAAGTGCTTTGTATGCTTTTGCCTCACAGGGCCTCAATCCAAAAAGAATGTACCTTTCATCATCTTCAACTACTTTAATATCCTGATTTTTCCAAATAAAAAGTTTCTCCTCAAACGGGAAATAAAAAGACTTCGGTGAAATCCTCGTTAAAAGTCCTTTTGTTATTATTTCATCTTTATTTTTCACTGTTGAAAATTGTTCACCTTTAGGAGCAATCACTTTTCTATTAAGTTTAAATAGTTCGTCAAAGAATTTTTCTTTCTTTATTCTTTTCATAATATGAATTCCTGTTTGTCTTCAAATTTATACTGATCAAGGAATGGTTTATCATCTATTTTTAACCCTGCTTCATGCCCAAACTCATTATAAATATCTTTGTTTATTTTCCTAAGGAGTGTGAAGATGCTTATATCCATAGGGCATGCCCTTTCACAAGCACCGCATTCCACGCATCTTCCTGATAAATGATACACTCTCCCAATATTCCAGAATCCCTTTTCAGAGACATCACCCCCACCTTCCAACCATCTCGGTTGATTAATATCAACAAAACAGAATTCACAATAACACATAGGACAAGCTTCCCTGCAAGCATAGCATCTTATGCATTTTGCGAATTCAGATTTAAAGAATTCCCATCGCTCTTCATCGCTCATTTTTTCTATCTTTTCGATATCATCATAATTTCTTTCCCTTTTCCTATTTTTTTCACCAGCTATATAATCATATATAACGGGTTCTGGATATTGACAGGTTTTACAGTTTATATACAGATAGTCATCATTTATTTCTTCTATCTTTTTCCCATCTTCAATTATCTTCTTCCTATCATATATACCATCACAAACAACACCGATAATAATAAGATTTTCTCTTTTTACCTGTTTCTCTATAATTAATTGAACAATTGCCCTTGAATCGCAACCTTTAGCAATTATACCAATCTTTTTATCAGGATACCTCCTGATATATGCTGCAAGATTATTCTCACAGAACCTATCAAATACTAATTTTTCAATATCTTCTTCTTTCTCTATAAAAACAGGCCTTGATTTAAAAGGAATAGTTCCTTTTTCAAAACCGATAATCACGTCAACCTTTTTGTTTCTTATTAGTTCTCTTGCTATTTCTTTTATCTTATCAATCAATTTCTTTCTCCTTTACAAACTTTTTTAATGGTCCAACTTTTTTTACCCTTTCTGTAACAACCTTTGCTGTCTCTGCAAATTTGCTTGCTTCCGAAGCACTAACCCATGAAAAATTCACCCTTTCTTTCTCGATACCAACAAAATTCAAAAGACTTTGAATTACAAAAAATCTTCTTCTTGCGTAGAAATTACCATCCTGATAATGACAATCCATTGGATGGCATCCGGAAACCCATACACCATCAGCCCCTTCATAAAGTGCTTTAAGAATAAAGAAAGGATTTATTCTTCCTGAACATGGAACTCTTATAACCCTTGGATTTGTTGGATACTGGAGTCTTGAAACGCCAGCAAGGTCAGCACCTGCATAACTACACCAGTTACACAAGAATGTCACTATTTTAGGTTCAAATTTATCGTCCATAGTTTTTTTACTATAATATAAAAAAAAAATTTTTTCAAGAAAAATTTCTTGATTTTTTTAAAATTTTTTTGTATGATTTTTAAAAAGGAGGTTGTATGTTTCCAATGCTATTTTTACTTAGTGCCGCGAGATTAGGATTGGTTTTAGGAGAACCTACTGGTGTAGCATTTTATATGCCTTCAGGAAAAAATGCTATTGACTTTCAGGTTGGATTTTCTTACCATTGGGGATATATTGGTGCCTTTGGTGGATATGAATTCGAACTTGCTGATTTTGGGAATTTAACACCTGAAATGAGGAATTTAAAGTTATATTTAAAACCAGGTATCTCAGGCAACATTAGCATCTGGAGTACCTGGTACAGGGATTTTTTACTTGCAGGACCTACAATGAGGATTGGTTTAAAACTTGACTTTGATAAATACCAGTTTTTTATAGAAACAGGTCCTACGGTATATGTTATAATGGATTTCTTCATTGACGGTGGCGGTGTAATAGGACTGCGTTTCTAAAGTAACATATTGACATTTTTTTTGTTTCATATATAGAATAAATAATAAATATTAAATAAAATAGGGAGGTTTTATGAAAAAAAGAATAATAATAAGTTTTGCTTTTTTTGTAGCAGCTGTTGCAATATTTTCTTTCATTTTAGGTGTTGTAATTTCTTCAACACTTAAATTTACTGGAAATGTTAACGCACAAAATATTCAGGAAAGAAACATTAACACCTTGAATCCATTTGTAGATGTTGTGAAAAACGCAAAAGGTGCAGTGGTTTCAATCAGGGGAGAAAAAACTGAGTATATCTCATCACCATGGGATGACCTTTTCAGGAATGACCCATTTTTCAGGAGATTTTTTGGAATTCCAGAAGTCGAAAAAAGAAAGTATAAAAGGGAATGGCTTGGTTCCGGATTCATTGTTGAGATTAACGGAAAAAATTACATATTCACTAATAACCATGTTATTTCAGGTGCACAAAAACTTGAAATAACACTCGACAATGGCGAAATACTTGAAGAAAAGGATTTTGAAATCTTGGGTTCTGATAAAACAACAGATATCGCAGTTATAAGGCTTAAGGATTCAAAGAAATACACAACTCTGAAGATTGGTGATTCTGATAAACTCGAAGTTGGAGAATGGGTTATTGCTATTGGTAGTCCGTTTGGTCTAAAAGGAACTGTAACAGTCGGGGTTGTAAGTGCAAAAGGTAGAAGTAATATTCCACTTGAGTCTATTGTAATAGAAGATTTTATCCAGACGGATGCCGCGATAAACCCTGGAAATTCAGGTGGTCCTATGCTCAATATATACGGGGAAGTTGTAGGTATAAACACGGCAATAGTGAATACAACAAATATAGGAATAGGATTTGCTATACCTATTAATCTTGCCTTACAGGTTGCAAATGAACTCATAAAAGAAGGTAAGATATCAAGAGGATATCTCGGTGTTTTATTACAGGAATTGACAGATGAACTAAAGAAAGACTTCGGTATTGATAAAAATATAACAGGAGTTTTAGTTGCTGAAGTTGAACCAAACTCACCAGCTGAAAATGCAGGAATTGAACAGGGTGATGTTATTGTAAAAATAGAAGGTAAAGATGTTAAAAGTGTGTCTGATGCAAGGAATACCATTGCATCATATCCAGCTGGGAAAAAGATAGAGATAGAATTAATAAGAGATAAGAAAAGGATAAAGAAGATTGTGAAACTCGGTGAAAGACCTGAGATTGCTTCAGGCTATCAACAAAAAAATGAGTATTGGCTTGGTTTAAAAGTTAAGGATATTACAAATGATTTGAGAAAAGATTTGAGACTTAAAAGTGATGAAAAAGGGGTAATAGTTGTAGAGATACAGGAAGATTCTCCAGCATATGAAAGCGGAATAGAAGTTGGTGATATAATAAAAAGGATAGGTAAAATAAATATCCTCTCTGTTAATGATTTCTACAGGGCAATGGATTCTTACAAAAATGACGATGCAGTCATTTTCTATGTTAAAAAACAAGATGGAATAACAAGGGTAATTTCAGTTAGAAAATAAATGGCAAAATATGACGAAGAGAGCTTAGCAATTTACATAAGAGAGATTCAAAAATATCCACTTCTTACAGCAGAAGAAGAGAAGGTTATTGCAAGAAAAGCAAGGCTTGGAGACAAAGAAGCAAGAGATTTATTAATTAATTCCCATCTAAGATTTGTTGTAAATGTTGCAAAAGCATATCAAAACTTAGGAACTCCTTTATCTGATTTAATCAATGAAGGGAACCTGGGGTTAGTTAGGGCTGCTGAAAGATATGATGAGAGAAAAGGTGTAAGATTTCTTTCCTATGCAGTATGGTGGATAAAACAATCAATAATGAAGGCTGTCACAGAACATATAAAAGCTTTTAGACTTCCTATGAGCCAGGCTGGTAAAATAATAAAGGTTGCAAAGGCTGAAAGCAAAATAGGACAATCGTTAGGTAGGGAGCCATCTATTGAAGAAATAGCAAAAGAACTTGGGGTTGAACCCGAAGAGATTGTTGATGCAATGAATATTGCGAAACAGGACATATCACTTGACAATGGTATACTCCATACAGATGATCTTGAAGTAAAAGATGTGATAAAAGATGAAACTGTTGCTTCACCTGAAGAGGTCTATTTCAAGAAAAAGTTTTTTGAGAAGATAAAAGAAGGTATAAAAAAACTTACACCAAGGGAAAGGGATATCATAAAACTTTATTTTGGTCTCGATGAAGAAGTCCCGCATACACTTGAAGATATAGGAAGTATTATGAAGCTTTCAAGAGAAAGAGTTAGGCAGCTCAGAAATAGAGCAGTCGAAAAATTAAAGGCATATTACGAAGAAAGTGAAAAAAATTAAGATTTTTATAATTCCTCACAAACCGACTGAAAGACATAAAAAATTTAATATTCATATTTATATTATTTTATTTTTTTCTATTTTAATTGTTTCACTTGGAATTTTCACATACATTAATCTCTCAAGATATATTGATACTTCTTCGATATATACAATCGAGAATGATAATAGAAGTTTAAAAAAATATATAGAACAACTCGAGAAGGAAATGCCTTTACTTTCACAACAGATAGATTCTTTAAAAAAAATCCAGAATGAAATTATGAGCAAATACAAACTTTTTCAAGATGAAAAAAATGATTTCAATTTAAGCAATAGCATTGATTCAATATTAAATTACATTATAAAGGTGGATTCTATTTTTGAATTTGCTAATAAAGAAATATCAAAATATAAAGATTTTTTCCCTTCCATCTATCCTGTCTCAGGAAGGATTGTAAGAAGATTCGGAAAAGCTTATGATTATTACACAGAAAGATGGAAACCATTTAATGGTATAGGAATTGCAGGTAAATCAGGTGAACCAGTTATTGCCACTGCATTTGGTATTGTTGAAAAAATAGGGAATAACAAAGAAATGGGAAACTATATAGTTATAAATCATAATAATATTTTTAAAACAACATATGCCCATTTAGGGAATATTAGTGTGAGCCAGGGACAAAAAATAAAAAGGGGACAGATAATTGGTAATTTGGGAAAATCCGGTAAGATTCCCTACCCTATTCTATATTACGAAATAAAAAAGGGAGAAATATATGTTAATCCTGAAGATTTCATATTGGAGGAAATATGACACTAATTGAAGCAGCAAGAAAAGGTAAGATAACAGATGAAATAAAAAAGGTTGCAAAAAGTGAAAAAGTTGATTTGAATTTTATTCTTGAAGGTTTAAAGGAAGGAGAAATAATTATTCCTAAAAACAAAAAACACAATTTTTCCAAAATATGTGGTATTGGTAAAGGTCTTAAAACAAAAGTTAATGCAAATATTGGAACATCAGAAGACTTTGCAGATATCGAGCAGGAAATAAAGAAAGCAAAAATTGCAGAAATTTCAGGAGCAGACACAATAATGGATTTAAGTACTGGTGGTGATATTGATTTAATTAGAAAACAGATTATAAAGAACATTGATATTCCAATAGGAACAGTTCCAATATACCAGGCGGCTATCAATGCTGCAAAGAAAAAAAACGGTATTGTAAATATGACAAAAGACGATATTTTCGATGCAATTATAAAGCATGCAGAAGATGGTGTAGATTTCATCACAGTTCACTGTGGTGTAACATTATCTACACTTGATAGATTGAAGAATGAAGGAAGGCTTCTTGATATTGTTTCTCGGGGTGGCACAATGTTAACAGTATGGATGCTTTACAATAAAAAGGAAAACCCACTTTATGAATATTTCGATGAACTTCTTGAAATTGCAAGGGAATACGATTTAACTTTAAGCCTTGGTGATGGATTTAGGCCAGGTTCAATAATAGATTCATCAGACCGTTCTCAATTCCATGAATTGATTTTATTAGGAGAACTACAACAGAGGGCATTAAAAGCTGGAGTTCAGGTTATGATAGAAGGTCCTGGGCATATTCCAATTAATGAGATTAAAATGAATATTGAACTTGAGAAGAAATTGTGTCATAATGCCCCTTTTTATGTTTTAGGGCCTGTTGTTACAGATATTGCCCCTGGTTATGACCATATAGTTTCAGCGATTGGTGGAGCGATAGCGGCATATTATGGAGCTGATTTTCTATGTTATGTAACACCATCTGAACATCTTTCATTACCTTCAATTGATGATGTCAAAGAAGGTGTTATTGCATCAAGAATTGCAGCACATGCTGGTGATATTGGAAAAGGGATAAAAGGGGCTATTGAAATTGACAAAATGATGGGTATTGCAAGGAAAAATCTTGACTGGGAAAAAGAATATCAATTATCAATAGATAAGGATAAAGCAAAAGAAATAAGGGAAAAGAGAAAATCAAAAATCCAAGATGTATGTTCAATGTGCGGTGAATACTGTGCTATAAAATTGTTAAAAGAAGCATTGAAAAAATGACGGGGTTTCCCCCGTCATTTTTATATTGTTGAAAGGGACCCAAGAAGCAAAATATAGTATATTATGTAACAGCCAAGATAAATTACAGCTCCGATAATACATCCTTTTAAAGCTGCTGACTGCTGAACTTTCTTCCCTTCATCTTTGAAACATGAAGTATAACTTGTAACATAATCAGGTGGCATACCGAGAAGTTTTGCTGCTGGGGGAGAAGGTTCTAGCAACATTGGGAGTAAAGGCCAACCAATAGGGAAACCAAGAAGAAATCCAATGGCAAGCCACATTGTTCCATTAACCTCTTTCTGTGCATCAGCACTTGCCTGTGCGCATGCATCAGTGAATTGTGCATTCAAAATAACAGGTGTAAACAAAACAAAAATCACCAAAAGTAAAAAGAAGAACTTCATAAAACCTCCTTTTTTAAATTATAATGAAATTTTTTAATTTTGTCAAGCAAAATTTTTTTCTTTTCTGGAAAAGATCATGCACATGGTGGTACAGTTAAGATAGTGAAGATAGGGGTAATGAATGAAGAGAGGATTGCCCTGG
>CBFGJG010000002.1:51919-89987 GCA_965649055.1 Caldifarciminota bacterium | reverse complement strand
AAGGGTGCTGATAAAAACCAAGAGATTAAATAGTAATTTTGAGATAGAAATGACAAGGAAGATAGATGAAGACACTTACAGGAGTTTTTTAATATCAAATATTAAGCTTGAAAAACCTGTTGAAGTGAAGATGTCTGATAATGGTGAAGGAATTTACATAAATTCAGAGAAGGAAAATGTTCAATTTGATTTGAAGATAAAAGAGTTTAAGAAAGGAAAGATAAAAGAGATTGAGAGGAGGAATCTGAATTTTAAAGGTGGTAAATGGAATATGATAAGACCTGAGAACTGGAAGAATGTAGATAAAAGTAAGATAAATATAATTGAACTGGAGAGAAAATGATAATAATATTAATCCTTATTTCCCAAGGTTTCACTTTCCACGGGAATATTGGATTTGATAATGAGATAATCTCTGATTCATCAGGTTTCCACAAACCAGTATTCAGATTTTATTTCAATCCTGATTTTAACATATTCGGGATACCATTATCTTTGAATACACTTATCTCGACAGAACAGAGCAAGATAAGACAGAATATAAATAAATTCAGTCTTTATTTAAAACCTGAAAAATTCTTAAAAGAGAAACTTAAAATACCAAGATTTTTATTTAATATAAAAGGTATAAATTTCGGAAGAACATACCCGCAATTTTCAGAACTTACACTCTTCAGTGTCCCTGTGAATGGTGTTTTCATTGATTTTTCATTAATTGGTTTAAGATTTGCATTTGTAAATGGGAATATGAGAAAGCCTATATCTTCTTCTGATTCAGTCTATGGAACATATAAAAGGGATATTGTTGGTTTTAGAACAGGTTTTGGTTCTGATGAAGGGACACATATTTTGTTTAATTTTATACATTCATACGATATAAAAAATTCAATCCCTGAATATTTTTCTCCTTATGGTGATAGTGATTCTATAGTTATTATTAGACCACAGGAAAATTATGTTTTCGGGATAGATGGAGTAATTTGTCTTATAAATAATTTAAAGTTAAAAGGGGAGTTTGCATTATCACAGCTGACAAGGGACTTGAATCTAACACCTTTAAACATATACAATCAGCCTGAATGGGTATTCAATATCTTTAAACCAAATTTAAGCAGTTCATTCGATTATGCATATTCAATAAAATCTGAATTTTCAATTAAAAATACATCTTTATCATTTGAATACAGATTCGTTGGGCCCGGGTATAGTTCTTTCGGGAATCCCGATATAGTTCAGGATAGATATGGTTTTAATTTTGGTATTAATACTGAAATCCTCAGTTTCTTCACATTAAATCTGGGTTACAGGAATGAAAACAACAATATTGGTCTTTCAAACCACACAAATTTTATAAGGTATGAATTCCAGTTTGGTTTTGTTCATCCCGTATTCCCTTATTTCAATGTATTCTTTTCACCGGAGATGGAGAAGAATGACTCTTTTAATATCGATAAAAGGATGAATGACTTTAATATCACAACTGGGAAGAATTTAAGGTTTTTGAATCTGAATAATAATATAAATATCACATACAGCAGTTATAATTACAATGATACATTAAACAGGATATTAACCAAGAATCTTTATTTTTCATATGGTTTAGGTTTCACATTTCCATTATCATTGAATATTTTACTTGGATTCTCGAATTATGAATATAAAGATAGCACAAGGTATTTAAATAATTATATTTTCTCATTAAGTTATACAAAGTCATTTTACACATTCTCATCAGGTGTGAATATAAATAAAGGTTTTATGGATAAGACACTATTTTTTATTGGACAGGGATTCAGATTCAATCTGTTTGGTGATTTAAACATTCGTTCAGAATATTCATTGAAGGAAGATAACAATGAATTTTTCCTAAGGATTACATACAATAAAAGATGGTGAAACAGTATAATTATAAAACACTTTAAGTGTATTTTATATATAGAATAATAAAAAAGTAAAGTTAAGATATATAATTGATAAAAGGTTTATTAAAAGGTATAAAGTGAACATATATTTATCTGAAAAAATTTTAAGACATTAATAGAAGTTATTGAGAAACCTGAAAACCACTTTTTAAAAAACACCCGGATTTTGTGAATGCAAAGATCTACAAAATAGATTTTAAATTATGCACGTATTTTTTATCTATCCATAATTTGATAAATTTTGTTATCCTCCCAGTTATTAATACAATACTTACACCAAATCCAGTTTCGCATTCATTATGTAGATCTCATTAATCCACTTTTTTGATTATTTACTATACCCTGAAATTTTTCCAAAAATTTTTTATTTTAATCTTGACAACTACCAGTTTATAATTATACTAACAACAAAGGTGCCTATTTTGGTTTTAAAATGGGAGTGAACAAGTGTAATAAAAGGTAAGATTTAGTTATAAAAAGAATTTTATTATTTAACGGGCACCTTAAAATAATCTGCCAATATTTGGTGGTGAGTGGTATAGGGATGAAGGCTCTTCCTTTTACCACTATAAATAGTAAAGAGCCAAAGAAAAACAAAAAGGAGGATTTTATATGTCAGTTATTAAAGAAGTGATTGCAAAGGTTAAAGAAAAAGATGCGGAACAAAAAGAATTTATCCAGGCAGTAAGTGAGGTTATGGAAACACTTGAACCTACTGTTAAGAAACACCCTGAATTTGTAAAGGCGAAAATCTACGAAAGGATTGTGGAACCTGACAGAGTAATAATCTTCAGAGTCCCTTGGACTGATGACAAAGGAGAGGTTCATGTGAATAGAGGGTTCAGGGTTCAGTTTAATAATGCTATTGGACCTTACAAGGGTGGGCTCCGTTTTCATCCATCAGTAAATCTCGGGATCATTAAGTTCCTTGGTTTTGAACAGATTTTCAAGAATTCACTTACAACATTACCTATGGGTGGTGCAAAAGGTGGTTCTGATTTTGATCCTAAAGGTAAGTCAGATGCAGAAGTTATGAGGTTCTGCCAGGCATTTATGAGGGAACTTTATAGACATATTGGTCCTGATACTGATGTTCCAGCAGGTGATATAGGCGTTGGTGCAAGGGAAATAGGTTTTATGTACGGATACTACAAAAAAATTGTAAATGAACATACGGGTGTTTTAACAGGAAAAGGGCTTGAATATGGTGGAAGTTTAATAAGGCCAGAAGCCACAGGTTATGGAGTTGTATATTTTGCAGAAGAGATGCTTGCAACAAGGAAGAAATCAATAAAAGGTCTAAAAGTTGCTGTTAGCGGCTCAGGGAATGTTGCACAGTATGCCGTGGAAAAGATTAATCAACTTGGTGGAAAAGCAATATCATTATCTGATTCAGATGGAACAATTATTGATGAAGCAGGAATTAACGATGAAAAACTTAGATTTGTTTTGGAACTAAAAAATGTGAAGAGGGGTAGGATAAAAGAATACGCTGATAAATACAAGGTGAAATACTACCAAGGAAAATCTGTATGGGATGTTATAATATCAGAAGGGATCAAGATTGATGTAGCATTGCCTTGCGCAACCCAAAATGAAATTAATGGAAAACAAGCAGAAGGGCTTATAAAGAATGGATGCTTCTGTGTTTCTGAAGGTGCAAATATGCCATCAGATCTTGATGCGATAAAGGTATATAGAGAAAATAATGTTCTATATGGTCCTGCTAAGGCTGCAAATGCAGGTGGTGTTGCAACAAGCGGTCTCGAAATGACACAGAATAGTATGAGGCTCAGCTGGTCAAGAGAAGAGGTTGACCAGAGATTACAAAGTATAATGAAAAACATACACAAATCCTGTCTTGAAGCAGCAGAAGCATATGGCAGTAAAGGTGATTATCTTACTGGTGCAAATATTGCAGGGTTTATCAAAGTCGCAAACGCAATGCTTGCTTACGGGATTGTATAAATAATTTCTGTTAAAGGGGGCTTTTGCCCCCTTTTTTATTTTCTTGACAAGGGTTTAAAATCTCTAAAAATATGATATATTTGATAAAAGATTATATAAGCCTTCTACGACCTAAACACTGGACAAAAAATTTATTAGTTTTTGCCGGTCTTCTCTTTTCTTTTTCTTTTGACATTCAGAGTATAAGACTCGCATTCTACGGCTTTATACTTTTTTCACTAACTTCCGGGATAGTATATATCATAAATGATATTGTTGATAAGGAGAAAGATAAAATCCATCCAAAGAAAAAATCAAGACCAATTCCTTCCGGGAGGATTAAGGAATTAAACGCAGCTTTATTTGGGATATCTGTATTTATTCCTGTGTTTTTCTTTTCATATTTACTGAATACAAAATTTTTTATTATATTATTAATCTACTTTGTAATAAATATACTTTACTCTTTTATCCTGAAGAATGTTGTTATCATTGATATCTTTATTATAGCAATAGGATTTATTTTAAGGGCTATCGCCGGCGTCTTCCTGATAAATGTATATCTTTCAAACTGGTTTATTCTTGCAACACTTTTTATATCTTTATTCCTTGCAGTCTGTAAAAGAAGACACGAAATCCTTTTTATAGAAGATAATGCAAAAAGAAATGTCTTGCAGCATTATAATACAGAACTTGTAGATATTCTTATAGGCATTTTTTCAACAGGAACGATATTAACCTATTCTATATATGTCCTTGTGGAACATCCGGAATTTATGCCTTCATTAATCTTTGTCGTTTATGGAATATTGAGATATCTTTATATTGTATACAAAAAAGAAGAAGGTGGAGAACCTGAAAGGATACTGTTGAACGATACACATATACTGTTAACAGTTGTATTTTATGTTATCTTTATTGTTATTGTCCATTTATGGAGGAGATATTAAAAAATACATTGTTTATATGATATTTGCAGCTCTTGCCACAGCTCTTAACATTCTTTTTCAGTATATAACAAAGACAGGATTGAAGAATCATTTTAATGATAATATTGTTTACATATCTCAGCTTATTGTAGGAACAGGTATAGGATTTGTTTTTAAATTCATCGTTGATAAGTTTTTGATTTTTAAAGAAAAAAGCATTAATAGAACCTTAAAACAGATAACAGTATACACAATATTTGCTATTTTTACAACAGGAATATTTTGGGGTGTTGAATCTTTATTCCAGATATTGTTTTCCTTTGAAAACAGAGAACTTATTGGTGGTTTTTTAGGTCTTTCTATAGGATATACGGTAAAATTTTTTCTTGATAAAAAATGGGTTTTTAGTATTGAAAATAATTAAAAATTTGTTATAATAAAAGAAAAAAAGTTTAAAATAAAAAAAGGGAGGATGTATGTTAGGAATTTTTTTATTTTTGAATTTGTTTTTTACAAAACAAGAGGTTCTTGCAACTGTTGATAATATAAAGGTAACGAAGAATTTAATTAATAATAATGAATCACTGGATAAGGTTATTCAGGATTTACTTCTTTATAAGTATGGTGTTGAGAAAGGATATCTTGATTCAGTGAAGAAAGAATCCGAATATTACAAATTTTCAGTTGTTCTTCAAACTTCTTATCAGAAATTTGTTGAGGAGAAGTCTAATGTGACAGAGGGAGAGATTTTAGCATTTTACAGGAATTATGATAGAGAAATAATGATATCAATGGTTGATTGTTCAACCTTCTTTTGTGCAATGAATGCTTTAAGGGAGATAAAGGGAGGAACACCTTGGGAGAAGGTAGTTAATAAATACTCCCGTGATGTTAGTCTTATGAGAAGAAGTGGTAAAACAGGACCGATAAGATGGAAGTATTATCCAGATATGATAACAAAGAAAGCATTCAGAATGAAGAAAGGAGAGGTTTCTTTCCCTTTTAAATTGAACAATAAATGGTATATTATAAGGGTTGATGAAATAAGGGAAAGGGATGTAAGGACTTTAAAAGAAGAAATGAAGATTATCGAAAATCAGATAAAGAATGAAAAGAGGCAATTCTATTCAGCACAGCATATAGAATATTTGAAAAAGATTTTGAACATAAAATTTGACTCGGTAAACCTTAAAGAATTTTTCGATATTGTTCCTAAAGGAAAATTTAGAGAGCCGTATATATTTCCGGAAGAATTTTATGGAAAGGTTCTTGCAAGGACAAGCATAGGAAATGTTACATACCGGGATATGCAGGATTTTACTGTTACAGATGGAAGACCACCAATTGTGAATACAGTTGAAGATATAAAGAATTATATATCCTGGAAGATGATACAGAGGATGCTCTATGTTGAGGGTTTAAAGCTTGGTAATCACAGAAAAAGAGGTAATGAAGAAAAGATTCTTAAAAATGATATATCACTTGTTATTTCTTATATAAGAAAGGTTGAATGGAGTAAAATAGAGATTCCGGATGATACTTTGAAAGCATTTTTCAATGCGAATCAGGATAAATTTCTTGAGCCTGAAAAGAGGAAGGTATCTATAATTCAGATGAAGGATTTGAAAGAACTTGAAAAGGTAAGGAGTATGGCTCTTTCAAAGAAATATAAATTTTCAGAACTTGCCAAAAAGTATTCGGAGCATTTCTCAAAAGATAGAGGTGGAGACCTTGGATATATCTTAAAAGAAACATATCCAGATATTGGAAGGATTGTTTTTGGAATTAAAAAAGGTGAGATATCTGATTGTTTCCAGAAGTTTGATGGTTCATGGGCAATCGTGAAGGTAGAGGATATTATGCCACCAAAGGTTCCGGAGTTTGATAAGGTTAAAAGCATAGTTGAAACAGAATACAGAGATGTTTTTTATGAGAGGCTAAAGAACGAAATAGCAGAAAGTATGAAACAGAGAACAAAAATTAAAATCTTAAAAAAGGAGGAAGTATGAAAAAGGTTCTCTATGTTTTATTGGTTCTCGCTCTTTTTTCCTGTAAGAAAGAGAAAAAGGACGCAGTTGTAAGTGTGGGTAAGGATTACTATACTATTGAGGATTTGTGTGAACAATTGAACATTCCACCGCAACAGGCTTTGATGCTTACACCTGAACAGAAACAGCAGGTAATTGATTATTTTGTCCAGATGGAATTATTTTATAAGGAAGCTATTGCAAGAAAGCTTGATAAGGACCCTGATTTCCAGAAGAAGTTAGAAGCAACAAAAAGAGGTTATCTTATCCAGCAACTTTATCAGAATTTAATGAGAGAAATGCCACAGGTTACAGAGATAGAAGCCAAAGCATATTTTGAAGCACATAAAGATGAATACAATACTGAGATTAGGATTGCAAGGATAATACTTGAAAATGAGCAGACAGCAACCCAGGTTTATCAAAAACTTATTGCTGGTGAGGACTTCGCAAAACTTGCAAAACAATTTTCAGCTGACACAGTATCAGGGAAAAAAGGCGGTGAGTACGGTTGGATTTCAAGGGGAGACCTTTATGCAATGCCAGAGATTGAGGATGCAGCATTTGGAATCAAGAATATAGGTGGTATAAGTAATATTGTTCCATCACCTTATGGACTTGAGATTATAAAACTTCTTGACAAGAGAAAACTGAAGACAGAAAGAAACTTTGAAAATCTGAAATTTTCAATCATTAATAAATTATCTATGGAAAGACAGAGGGCATTTATTGATAGTGTTACAACATCATGGAAACAGAAGTATAATGTGAAGATAATAGGAGAAAAATAATTTGTTTTTTTTGTTCTTAAGTGTAACATTTGAAAAGATAATTGCAGTTGTTGAAAAGGATGTAATAACATCTTCCTATCTTGAAAATGTATCTTCTTTTTATCCGGGATTCCCAAGAACAGAAATAATAAAAAAGATAGTAAATGAGAGGATTATTTATTACGCTGCAGTGAAAGAGAGTCTTGAGGTTACAGATGAAGAAATAGACGAGGCTTTCAAAAATAATATCCAGAATTTCCCTTCATTAATTGAGATTATAAAAGGTGAAAATGAAAAGATATACAGAAACGAGTTAAAATACCAGTTATATGCGCAGAAACTTATAGGTAAAAAGTACTTATCAAGGGTTAATGTGAAGAAAGAAGAACTTTTGAGGTTTTACAATGATTATAAGGATTCTTTCTATATCCATCCAAGTGTTACACTTGAAAAGGTCTCTATTGAGATAGGGAAGAGAGAGAAAGAAAGACTTATAAAAAAATGCGAAGAAATAATAGAAAAATTGAAGACAAAAAGCTTTGAAGAACTTGTAATTGAATACTCAGAGGATGTTGGCACGAAATATTCCGGAGGAAGGCTTGGTGAATTTTATTTAATCAACCTTCCTCCTTATTTTTCTGGTGTGGATACAATACCGGTAGGTAAGACAGGTATATTCTTCTCCCCGGAAGGGGCACATATCTTAAAAGTAAATAGCAGGGTTTCAGGAAAGATTGGTCTTTCTCATATATTCTTAAAATTTAACTTAAAAGAAAAAGAGATATCTGAAGGAATGAAAGAAGCAAATGAACTGAGAACAAGATGGATTAAAGGTGAAACTATTAAAACAGATACAATGCCTGAATTATCCTTTGCAATCCTGCCTGATGAACTTAAGGATTTGCTTGGAAAATTGAATGTGGGAGATATATCGGAGCCGGTTTTAGAAGGTAATGTTATCAGCATTGTGAAGGTCCTGTCAAAGAAAGAAGGAGGAATTCCAAAATTTGAAGAGGTAGAAGATAAATTGAATCTCTATTATTTCAATAAAAAGTTAGAAAAGGAATATGAGCGTATAGTAGAAGAAATGAAAAATGTTGTCTATTATAAAATTTTTGAATGAGGCTTGATCTTTTTTTAAAAACCACCTGTCTGGTAAAAAGAAGAACAAAAAGTAATCTCATGATAAAAGTAGGTTCTGTTTATGTTAATGGTGTGCCTTCAAAGCCATCAAGAGAGGTTAAAGTCGGTGATATTATAGAGATTCAGGGTCGCAGGATAAAGGTGAAGGAAATTCCTGTTTCAAAAAACATTAGTAAGGATGAAATATATAATTATATAGAGGAATTATGATTGTATTTACACTTGGAGACCCCGGAGGAATAAGTTACGAGGTTTTTCTTAAATCACAAAATCTTCTAAAAAAAGATGATATCGTTGTTGGTTCATACAAGGCTCTGAAATTTTATTCTGAAAAACTCTCATTAAATTTACCTTGTAAGATAAATTTTTTTGATATTAAAGGTAACTTTGTGGTCGGTAAAGATTCAAAACTGAATGGAGAAATAGCGTTTAGATCTCTAATGGAAGGGATTGAAATCTTAAAAAAAAATCAGGCGAAAGCAATAGTAACATTACCTTTATCTAAAAATGGTATCAATCTTGCAGGGTATAGATTTAAAGGACAGACAGAGATAATTGCGAGTAAATTTAATGTTAAAGATTATGGTATGCTTATGATGGGAAAAATAAATGTTTTTCTTTTGACAACCCATATACCTTTAAAGGATGTTCATAAATACATAAGAAAAGATTTCATAAAAATGAAGGTAAGAATATTAGACAGGTTTTTTAAAGAAAGATTGAAAACCAATCCAAATATTTTATTTTTAAGCCTGAACCCACATGCAGGTGAATCAGGTGTATTGGGTAAGGAAGAAATAAAAGAAATTATTCCTGCTATCAATGAGTTGAAAAAAGAGGGTATTAAAGTTATTGGTCTTGTTCCACCTGATACTTTTTTTATGAAAAAGGATTATGATGTTATTGTTTCAATGTATCATGACCAGGGAATGATACCATTTAAATACCTGTCATTTTTTAAAGGTATTAATACTACAATAGGCCTTCCAGTTGTCCGAACATCTCCTGCACATGGAACAGGATTTGATATAGTCTGTAAAAATATAGCATCACCAGAAAGCACAAAGATGGCAATAAAGATGGCGAGGAAAATGTGCTGATTTTTTTATTATCTTTTACAGAGGATATTCAGAATTATTTTTATAAGAAAGATATTACAAGAACAGTTGAACTTGTTGGAGAATTCATAGCCATAAACGAATATTATGAAAATATGTATATATCCACAGTAAAGGTTTTAGAAGGCTCTGATTTTAACTTATATTTTAAGGAATTACTTGCAGACGAATTTAAGAAGGCAGTCACGGAAGGTATAAGGAAGGAGATAAGTTCAGGAGAAGGTATAATACCTGAAATCTCTTTTTCTTTTGCTTTACCAAATACATTTAAATATTTTGTAGGAGAAGGTGGTAAGGTTGTTGTGAAAGGGTATCAATTTGTAAGTTTTGAGTATTCACAGGTGGTGAATGAAGGTATTTTGGGTGAAAATAGAAGTTATTCACAGATAAAACCGGACCAGCAACTGAAGATAAATATAACTGGTAATGTGGGAAATAAGATAAATATTACTGTTGACCACGATTCAAAAAGAACAGATGAAGCAGATAATAAGATAAAAATATGGTATGAAAGTAAAGATGAAGACGATATATTGCAGTATCTCTCACTTGGTGATATGAAGGAAAAAGGTGATTTCGGTATAAATTCAAGAGGCACTTTTGCAAATACACAATTTGATTTTTCTTTAAAAAGAGAAACAAACGAAGAAGTATCAAAATCCGTTGAAAAATCAGCATCCACTGATTCAATAGTAATATACGATGAACAGTATGTAAAGGATAGATTCTATTTTATTCCACTCGGAGAGAATGATTCACTTGTAAAGATAAAGGTTTTTTATCAGAATTCAGATGTGATGAATAGTATACCAGCGAAGTATTTTAAACTAAATTCAACTATAAAAAGTGAATCAAGATTCAAAGAACAAATTCCAACTGAAGATTATATATTGAATTATTTTATCCAACCATCCGGTAAAATAATTCCTTTTCTTGAGATGAAGAACTATCCAACAGGAATGATAGGTATATGTTTTATAAAAAAAAATTTATTGACAGGAAAGATAGATACAATAGGTCGCTTCCCTGCAAGTGCAATTGATACAACGGAACTCCTGCTCATAAGAGAATTTGACCCGAGTCCGAATGATACAACATGGTATCTGATGATGAGAAACATATACCAATTCTATGGAGGAACAGATGTTCAAAAGATAAATGTTGATATTTTTAAGGTTAGACCCGGTCAGGAACCGACAAAGATTGATGAGAGAACCAATAAGACATATCTTGAGCTGTTAGGACTTGACAGAGACGGTAATTCTGAAATTGATCACTCTTTTTACAATACTTATAAGGGAATAATATTTTTCCCTGATTTCCTTCCTTTCCTTTCAGAAAGTTTAGCACCTGATACAGTTCCAGCAATATACAGGAAAAAACAGATAACACCGGATGAAAAAAATAAATATTTTATTCAGGTTAAGATAAAAAGAAGTATAAGCGAATTGCAACTTGAGTCGAATATCGTTGAAAATACAGATATTTTAATGATAGGGAATGATACATTGAGAAGAAACGAAGACTATACAATTGATTACAATACAGGTGAAGTTAAACTTTTGCACCCGGAAAGATATACACCTGATGAAAAAATAAGGATTTTTTATAAATTAAGACCGATGCTTGGTTCGGAAAAATATAATACGAATCTTACATTGGATACAAAGATTCTTAATTCAAATCTGATAACAACTTTTAATTATAATGCAGTTCCTTCAAAAGAGTTTTATACACAGATAGGTGAGGAACCTAATAATCTTTTTCTAACAGGTGTAAGTTTTAAAACTTCGCAGGAAATTAATTTCTTAAAACCAATTACAAGCAGGATACCTATTATCGGTGATGATAAAGAGCCAAAGATACAGTTCACCACTAATTTTAAATTTTCAAGACCCGACCCTTCTTCAAAAGGAAAGGGTTATGTGGATAATATGGAAAGGACAGAAAAAACTCAATTCTTTGGAAATTCAAGGATTGACTGGCACTTTATAAGTGTTCCCCAAGGTAAAGATTATAATGATGCTGGTAGAATATACTGGTGGAATGTTCCCGTGAACATGAAAGCGATTCAACCAAATAGACCAGAAAGCGATATAGAATATGTGTTACAGCTATTGTTTATACCTAAAAACAATAGTCCAAGTTCATTTAACGGGATTATGCGTTCCTTCGGTAGAACATCAATAGATATATCAAAAGAACAGGCAATAGAAATGTGGGTTTATGGTGATAAAGGTATATTACATATTGATGTCGGAAGTGAAATATCAGAGGATGTTTTCAGGATTAACAGGGATGGTGATGTTGTTTTGCCAAATAATAGACTTGATACCGAAGATTCAAATGGGAATGGTGTTCTTGAAGATGGTGAAGATACAGGATTAGATCTTATACAATTTGACGATTCAAAACCAGATGCCGTTTCATCAGGAGATGATGGAAATGATGATTGTATAAATACGATACCAAGGACGCTTTCTGATTCATTGAGATTGAATGGAACTGAAAATAATGGTAAACTGGATTCAGAGGACCTTTTCCCTGATAACTCGCTTGAATTGAGAAACAATTATTTTTCATTCAGGGTTGATTTAAGCTCAAATGATTATGTTGTTCTTGACAATGGTAATGGATGGAGGAAAATAAGAATACCACTTGAAGATAAAAACTACTCTGTTGTTGGTTCCCCTTCATTAACAGATATAAAGTATGTAAGAATATGGTTAGATGGTGTTCAGGATACTACAAGGATAAAGGTTTATAACTGGGGAATTATAGGTAATACATGGAATAATGAAGGTGTATTTTCAAGGGATTCTTCTAAAATATACGATTTTGAGAAATTGACAATAAGCTATGTTAGTGAATATGAAGATAGAAACTATATATCACCTGTTCCAAGGGAAAGGATTACAACAGGTGGATATTCAGAGGAAAAGTCAATACTCTTTTCAATTGATAGCCTTCTTAAAAATCACTTTGTTGTTGCAAAACAGACTTTCAATATTCCTAAAGACTTTAGATTATACAGAGAATTAAGATACTTTTCTTTCATAAAGGAAACCAATGCGGAAAGCATCAAGGTTTTCTTGAGAATAGGAACCGATTCACTCAACTATTATGAAATAAGAAGGATTATAAGAAAGGGTGACTGGGATACTATAACAATAAATCTCGATTCGTTAACTGCATTCAAACTTGTGAGTGAAAAAGATTCAAATTACCTTGTTGTAGGTAATCCGACTTTAAAAAGTGTTTATTATACATCTATTGGGGTTGAAAATGTATGCAATGAACCTTTAAATGCTATAATATATTTTGATGATATATACCTTTTGTCCCCGAGAAGGTCAATGGATATAAAATATTCTTATAGTTTTAATCTTGACCTGACGAATAACTTTTCATTGAATTATTCTGAGGAAAGTAGAGGGTTAAATTTTAAGGAGAATTCTGGCGAACTTAAGAGTTTCAGTGAGTCATCATTAAAATCAAGAAACTTTGGAATAAGAACATCCCTTGACAGAATGTTATTCAATATCGTAAACCTTCCTCTGAATATATCAATGAATAATACAAGGAGCACACCATTTTATTACCTTAATTCGGATATACTCTTACCTGATTCATTAAAAGAAAGGGAGTCTTCAAATTCAAGTTCATATAATTATACTATAAGCATAGCTTCAAAAAGGAAAATCAAGAATTTTATAGGATATATAATAGACCCATTAGCTATAAGCAGCAGTTATAGATTTAATCAGTCTTATTCCCCATATCGTTCAATAGATACAACAAAAACAATAAGTTCAAATGGTGTTTATAATTTAAATCTCCCAAATATTAAGATTTTTAAAATTTCTGTTTTTCCTTCAAATATTTCTATAGGAGGAAACTGGACAAAGTCAAAACCAGTTAATTATTCTTACAATACTAAAGATTCTGTATTTGTTAAACAAATCAGAAAATCTGTGAATATATTAGATGGTAATTTTTCTACAAGGTATAGCCCAGTATCGATTTTATCTTTTGACTATAACAATTCTCTATCACTTGATAGAAACTATATTAATAGTAATTATCCATATGGTTGGCCTGATAATTTTAAAGAAAACTTAAGTGCAAATCTCAATTTATTTATGTTTGTCTTCAGATATTCTGTTTCATATCTTGAGATTCATAATTATGAGTATGCAAATTCACTTGGTGATACAAATGATGTGAGGTCTGCCGCAATAAAGAGGGCATTCTCTATAGGTAGTAATCTGAGAATTAATTTCCTTTCAAAGATACCTTTATTTAACAAAATTGTAACAAACCTTGATAATCTCAGTATGAAATTCTCAATTGACAGATCATCTATATATAATTATCTTAATAGCAGACCAGATTATAGATTCAGATATGGTTTAAGGACATATGTTGAGAATGATAAAATTTTTGTTAATGATATAAGGGATGGAGGTGATGAAAATTTGAATGGTGAGTTATCTACACGTTTCAAATTAATTGGAATTAATGTGAGTACATCTGCGGGTTTTTCTTATAGAATTCCATACTATCAGAATGATTTTGTGAAAAAATTCTCATACGATTTTCCATCTTTTTCCCTTGATGGTGTTATTCCACAAAAATTCATAATCTTTAAGAATTTCTTGAATTCTATAAATTATACTTTTAGATACTCAAAGAGGAATGAATCTCAAAGAAGGATTGATGATCCAAATTATATTCTCATTACAATAACAGAAAATATAACTCCGCAGCTTAGAATTGGTTTAAAAAATACACTTAATTTAAACATAAATGGGAATATAAATAGGAATCTGAGAAATGAAAAAAATCAATATAGTGATCTGATAAATGAAGATTTAAACTGGTCCATAAATTTAAATACCGAATATAAATTTACTCAAAATAAACCAATATCCCTACCTTTTAGAAAAACACCCTTTAAACTCAAGGGTAATCTTAATTTATCTTTTGAGAATTCCATAACAGGTAGAAGGAATATTACGAAAAATCTTTTTATCCAGTCCAAACAGGTAAATAGTGATTATTATGATATAAATTTTAAGATAGACGGAAAGTACGAATTCACTTCAAGTATTGTAGGTGGAATGAATATATTCTATAAAAAACATTTTAACAATATACTTAAAACAGATAGAAGATACGAAATAGGTGGTGGAATTAATGTTAAATTCAACTTCTAAAGAAAGAGAAAAATTTCTCATAGTAGGTTTGATAAATAAATCTATAGATAAACAGAAGAAACTTGATTCACTTAATGAACTAAGGGAATTAGTAAAAACATATGGTGGTGAAGTCATTGATATGATAATACAGGTTAAAAAAAGTCCTGACCCTGCATATCATATAGGTAAAGGTAAGATAGAAGAGATATCAAAATGGGATGGTTTTGATACCATACTATTTGATGAACCATTATCTCCTGCACAGATAAGAAATATAGAGAAAATTACTGGGAAAAAGACAATTGATAGAAGGGATATAATTCTTGATATTTTTGCAAAACATGCAAAAACAAGTGTTTCCAAGATAGAAGTTGAACTTGCAAAATTAAGATTTGAAATTCCAAGATTGATAGGAAAAGGGAATGAATTTTCAAGAACAGGTGGTGGAATTGGAACAAGGGGACCCGGAGAACAGAAACTTGAGATTGACAGGAGAAAAATAAGGGAAAGGATAAAATATCTTGAGGATAAATTAAAAAAAATAGAAAAGACACTTGAGATACAGAGAAAAAGAAGGAAGGATATTTTTACAATTGCACTACTTGGATATACAAACGCAGGTAAATCAACTCTTATGAACAGGCTTACAAATGCAAATACCTATGTTGATAATAAGCTTTTTGCTACACTTGACCCTTTAACAAGGATAGGATACACATCAAACGGAAAAAAATTCCTTCTTACAGATACTGTTGGTTTTATACAGAACATACCACATCAGTTAATTGCTTCATTTAAATCAACACTTATGGAGGCTACTTTTGTTGATTTAAGGCTTATAGTGATAGATGTCTCCAATGAAAGATACAGTGTCCAGATTGAAGAATCTCTGAACATACTCAAACTACTTGGTATCGAAGATAAAGACTTCATATTTGTCTTTAATAAGATTGATCTTGTTGTTGATTTTATGACCGTATCTTATCTTAAAAATAAATATGAAAATTCAGTTTTTATCTCTGCTTTACGTGGTGATGGAATATCAGAACTTGATAAAATGATAGAAGAAAGAATAAGGAAAATGGAGGTGCAAAATTATAATAAAATCAGTGTCAGGAATTAGAGGAATAGTAGGCAAAGGTTTCACACCTGAATATGTAACAAGATACGCAGGTGCTTATGGTGTTTTAACAAGGAGAAAAAAGATAGTTGTTGGAAGGGATTCAAGGAGAAGTGGTGAAATGCTCAAAAATGCAGTTATTGCAGGTTTGTTATCAGTTGGATGTGATGTTGTTGACCTTGGAATAGTTCCAACCCCAACTATACTCCTTAATGTTAAGGAACTCAAGGCAGAAGGTGGTATTGCTATAACAGCGAGCCATAACCCATCTGAATGGAATGCTTTAAAAATAATAAATAAGAATGGGGAATTTTTGAGTGAAGAAGAGAGTAAACAATTAGACCAGATTATAGAAAGTGATTTTGAAAGGGTTAAATGGAGTGAGATAAAGGATGTTGTTAATGATGAGAAAGGGATTGAAAGACATATAGATAAGATATTAAGACTAAAAAAAATAAATTTTGAGATCATTAGAAAGAGAAAATTTAAAATTGTAATAGACTGTGTGAATGGTGCAAGTTATTATGCATATCCATATTTTCTGAGAAGGCTTGGATGCGATGTAATAGAACTATTCTGTGAAGACACAGGTGATTTCAGGAGAGACCCTGAACCTGTTCCGGAAAATCTTAAGGCACTTGAAAGCCTTGTGAAGGACACTGGTGCAGATTTGGGATTTGCAACAGATGCAGATGGCGACAGGTTAAGTATTGTGGATGATAAAGGGATTGCTATTGGTGAAGAATACACTATAACTTTAGCTTTAGAACACTGGTTTTCAAAGGTAAAAGGAGAATCTGTTGTTAATTATTCAACAACTTCAATGGTTGATTTTATAGCAAAAAAATATAATACAAAGGTTCATAGGGCAAAGGTTGGAGAGGCAAATGTGGTAAAAAAAATGAAAGAAATTAATGCAATAATAGGTGGTGAAGGTAATGGCGGTGTTATTCTCCCTGAGGTCCAATATACGAGGGATGCAATGGTTGGTATGACACTTATATTATCCTTACTTGCAGAGACGAACAAAAAAATCTCAAAAATTGTTGAAGAAATTCCTAAGTTGTATATGATTAAAAAAACAAGGCATTTTGAAAACCTTGACGAGAGGGACAAAGTTTATAAATTATTATTTGAAAGATATTCAAAAAATGCAGATCTTACGGATGGAATAAAGATTTTTTATAATGAAGGATGGTTACATTTAAGAAAAAGCGGAACAGAACCCATTATAAGGTTTATTTGTGAAGGTAATGATGAAAAGTGGGTTAAAAAGATGATAGAAGAGGCAATGGAGGTATAGATTGTGTGGAATTGTTGGTTATATAGGGAATAAAGATATTACAAGTGTCCTTATATCAAGCCTATGGAAACTTGAATACAGAGGATATGATTCAAGTGGTATTGCTGTTGTAGAAAATGGTGAACTAAGGGTTGTTAAGAGTGTGGGAAAGCTAATGAAACTCCAGGAAAAACTTTCTAAGGAACCTTTACAAGGTAATATTGGTATAGGACATACGAGATGGGCAACACACGGTGAACCATCTGATCACAATGCACATCCACAGGTAGACTGCACAGAAAATTTTGCAGTTGTTCATAATGGTATAATAGAAAATTATTACACATTGAAAGAGATGTTATTAAAAAGAAAACACATCTTCCAATCAAGCACTGACACAGAGGTTATTTCACATCTTATAGAAGAAAACTATAAAGGCGATTTAAAACAGGCAGTTTTGGAAACCGTTAAAGAACTTAAAGGTTCTTTTGCAATTGCTGTGATATCTTCATATGAAGATGATAAGATTATTGTCTTCAGAAGAGGAAGCCCTTTGATTGTAGGTGTAGGCAAAAACGAAAATCTTGTTGGTTCTGATATACCTGCTGTAATATCCCATACAAAAGATATTATTGTCCTTGAAGATGATAACCTTGCTGTTGTAAAAAGGGATTCAGTTGAGGTTTTTAATATAAAAGGTGAGAAAATAAACTTAAGTATAAAGAAAGTAGAATGGGAACCTGAATCACTTGAAAAAGGAAGTTTTAAACATTTTATGTTGAAAGAGATATTTGAACAACCAGAGGTTATTAGGAAGAATATCTCTTTAAGGATATATGATGATAAAATAAATCTTGGAGAATCTTTCATTTTTGCCCCAAAAGACCTTTCAAATATTACAAATATAATTATACAGGCATGTGGGACATCCTGGCATGCAGGTTATATTGGTAAATACCTCCTTGAAGAGATCGCAAGGATAAATACAGAGGTTGATATATCATCTGAGTTTAGATACAGGAATCCTGTATATGGTGGTGAAACCCTTGTTATAGCAATAAGCCAGTCAGGGGAAACCGCAGATACACTTGCTGGATTGAGAGAGGCAAAGGCAAAATTCTTAAAGGTTCTTTCATTTGTTAATGTTATGGGTAGCACAATAGCAAGGGAATCAGATTCAACAATATATCTCAATGCAGGTCCTGAAATAGGTGTTGCATCAACAAAGGCATTCACTGCACAGATATTGAATATATACCTTTTCACATTATATCTTGCAAGGATAAAATGGACAATCGATGAGAAAGAAATAAAGGAGAGGATAGATTTAATTAAAAAATTGCCAGATTTAGTAACCAAAACACTCCAGAATTATGAATATATATATAAACTTGCAGAGATATTCAAGGATAAAAAGAATTTTATATTCTTGGGGAGAAGTATAAACTATCCTGTAGCACTTGAAGGTGCATTGAAATTGAAAGAGATATCTTATGTCCATGCAACAGGCTATCCTGCAGGAGAACTCAAACATGGACCACTCGCACTGATAGATAAAGAAACACCTGTAATAGCAATTGCAACAAAATCAAGTGTATACGAAAAGATGTTGAACAATCTTGAAGAGGTTAAAGCAAGAAACGGTATTATCATCTGTATCGCTAATGAAAATGATGATAAGGTAAAGAAGATAGCAAACTATGTGATTGAAGTCCCTGAGATTTCTGAACATCTTTCACCTGTCTTGAATGTGATACCATTACAACTTTTTGCATACCATATTGCAGATATAAACGGAAGGGATGTTGATAAACCAAGAAATCTTGCTAAGAGTGTCACTGTTGAATAGGAGGTTAGATGACTTTAATATTGCTTGCTTCCTTTGAATTCCTGAATAGCCCTATATCTGCATTCTCAATAAGTAAAGGTAATGCTGTAACTGGTTTTAAATATGAGTCTTTCCAGATATTTTTGAACCCTGCAGGAATGGGAAAGGATTTTTCAGTATCTTATTATAGATATATTGGTAGTGATATTATCACATTCAGTAAAGGTTTAGATTTATTTAATAATTCCATAGGTTTAGGAACAGTCATTTTTAATGGCGGGAAGATGATAGAAAGGGATACTATGGGTGAATCACTTGGTGTTTTTTATGATGCAAATCTTGTTCCATATTTTTGTATTAATAAGAATTTCAATAAGTTAAATATAGGTGCATCTTTATTTACCCCTTACGAAAAGGTTTTGAATTATTCAACTTATGGTTTTGGTGTGAATCTTGGAATGATATATTCTTTAAATGATAAAATTCATACAGGTTTATTATTGAGAAATTTTGGCTATATATTCAAACCTTTAATAGATTACAGATATGCTATGCCAGGTGAGTTAAGGATAGGTTTTGTTTACAGGGATAATATTAAATACATTGGATTTGATTTAATGTATCCTTTTGCGTTTGCTTTAGGTTTTAATTATAATCTCTCAGGAAATATCACATTCAATGCAGGATTTAACAGAAATAAAGATTTAAATTCTGGTGAGGGTGGCGACGTCCTTAATGGTTTTATATTTGGTTTGGGTATAAAAAAGGGAAGTATTAATATAACATACAATGTTTTGTTTTCCGGAATATTTGGCATAAACCATACCTTTGGATTAAAATTCTAATCAGTCCATTTGATTAAATCACCACTTGACATTATTTTATAATAATATAAAATGTATATAATATAGCGAGAGTGGCGGAATCTGGCATACGCGCTGGATTTAGGATCCAGTGCCTTCAGGCTTGGGGGTTCAAGTCCCCCCTCTCGCATAAAAAAGAAAGGATAAATTATGGGTATAGAATATGAGATTGAATTGAAAAATGATGAAATATCAAAAAAAATGGATGAAATAATTGAGAAACACAGGAAAGATTTTTTTGTTCCTGGTTTCAGACTTGGGAAGGCTCCAAACTATATAATAAAGACAAGATTTAAGAAAGAACTTGAATCTGAAACGTTTCAGGAACTTGCAACTCAAAAACTCGAAGAGATTATAAATCAGTATAAGCCTTTTATTTATTATGGACCTGCTGTTAAGGATTTAAAGAAAGAGAATGATGATGTGAAGATAAAAATAGAGATGGAAGTCCCGCCTAAAATTGATATTGATTACTCAAAACTTTCAAAGGACATTCCAAGGGAAGAGGTTACCGAAGAAGATGTTTTGAAGGAAATAGAGAAGCTAAGAGAGGTGAATGCTTTATTGAAACCCGTCAAAAGGAAGATAAAAAAAGATGATGTTGTCCTTCTTGATCTGGAAATGGAAGGTGAAAAAATCACGAATTACTCACACGAGGTTAAAGAAGATGAACTTTCAAAATTAATAAAGGGTATGAAACAGGATGAGGAAGATGAGGTAGAAGTTGAATTTTCGGATGATTTTTTTATCGATGAGTTCAGAGGTAAGAAAGGTAATCTTAAGATAAAGATACTGGATGTGAAAGAAAAGATTCTTCCAGAAGTTAATGACGAATTTGCAAAAACACTTGGTTTTAACAGCCTTGAAGAGATAAAAAAGAGTTTGAAAGAAGAGCTTGAAAAAGAAAGGAAGGAGAATCTGCAGGAAAAGATAAAAGATAAGATATTACAGAATCTTATTGATGAATATGATATTGAAGTCCCCGAAGTCCTTATAAAGAGATTTGAAATGGAATTCAAGGAAAAAAATACAGCAAAAAATGAGGCAAAAAAAATGTTGCTTATTGATTCAATAGTATTGAAGGAGAAACTTGAGATAACAGATGAAGATATAGATAGAAAAATCTCGGAGATATCAGACGGAAAGATTGATGAAGAAAAATTACTTCAATACAAGGAAGAACTTAAGATGATTATGTTAAGGGATAAAGCTGTTGATTTTCTCATAAAGGAGGTTATAAAAAAATGAGTATAATAAACCAGATTCCTTTTGTTATAGAAAGAACAACACATGGTGAAAGGGCATACGATATATATTCCAGGCTCCTCAAGGACAGAATTATATTTCTTGGTTCAATAGTTGATGAAAATATCGCAAATGTTATTATTGCCCAGCTTCTTTTTCTCGAAGCACAGGACCCTGAAAAGGATGTGTATCTTTATATAAATAGTCCTGGTGGGGTTGTATCAGCAGGTCTTGCAATATATGATACAATGCAGTATATAAAACCAGATGTTTCTACTATATGTATAGGTATGGCTGCAAGCATGGCAGCTTTGCTTCTTGCTGCTGGTTCTCCCGGAAAAAGATACACATTACCACATTCAAGAATACTTCTTCATCAACCAATGGGAGGAATTCAAGGGACTGCTCTGGATATTAAAATACATGCGGACGAGATAATCAAAATAAGGAATTTAATAAATGAGATACTTGCTTTACATACAAAACAATCGCTAAAGAAGATTGAAAAGGATACAGAAAGAGATTACTGGATGTCTGCACAGGAAGCAAAAGAATACGGGATTGTTGATGAAGTCATTATGAAAAGAGGAGAAATAAGTGCCAAAGGAAATTAGATGTTCTTTCTGTGGAAAATCATACGAAGAGATAGAGAAGATGGTTAAGGGTATTGATAATTCGTATATCTGTTCAGAGTGTGCTGGCTTGATATCCGATGTTCTTAAGGATACAGAACTTGATGAAAGGGGAAGTGGTTTTAAACTTCTGAAACCACAAACAATAAAAAAACATCTTGATGAGTATGTTATAGGTCAGGAAAAGGCAAAAAAGGTTATCGCTGTCTCTGTGTATAATCATTATAAAAGGATAATGAACAGAAAAAGAAAAGACGATACGCAGATAGAGAAAAGTAATATACTTTTAATTGGACCAACAGGTGTTGGAAAAACATATATTGTGCAGGTTCTTGCGAAGATTCTTAATGTTCCACTTGCTATAGGTGATGCAACTGCGTTGACAGAAGCCGGATATGTTGGTGAAGATGTTGAAAACCTTCTTGTGAGATTACTTCAATCCTGCAACTACAAATTACCCGTCGCTGAAACAGGGATTGTTTATATTGATGAGATAGATAAAATAGGGAGAAAATCAGAGAATCCATCTATTACAAGGGATGTATCAGGTGAAGGCGTTCAACAGGCATTACTGAAGATGCTTGAAGGTGATATTATAAATGTTCCACCACAGGGTGGAAGAAAACATCCAGAACAGGAATTCATAAGGGTTAATACAAAGGATATTCTTTTTATAGGTGGCGGAACATTTGATGGTATTGAGAATATTATAAAAAACAGAATAGGGAAAAAGTCAATAGGATTCAAAACAAAGGAAGAAGATAAAAAAGAAAAATGGGATGATGTAATGAATTATATTGAACCTGATGATTTGATTAAATTTGGTATGATACCTGAACTTGTTGGAAGGTTCCCTATTGTTTGTTCTCTCCATTCATTATCTAAGAATGACCTTGTAAGGATTTTAACAGAGCCGAAAAATGCATTGCTAAAACAATATGAAAAACTTATTGAACTTGATGGTGTTAAACTTACTTTTGATAACGCAGCAATTGAAGCGGTTGCTGAGAAAACACTTAAACTAAAAACAGGTGCAAGAGGATTAAGAAATGTTATTGAAGAGATTATGATTGATATTATGTATAAGATTCCTGATATGCCTGATGTAAAAGAATGTATTGTTAATAAAGACGTTATTATAAATGGTAAAGAGCCAATTTATATCACGAAATCAGTTAAAAGAGCTCAATGAAATTTTTTAATAACAGAGAGAGAAGAAATACATTAAATCCTTCAAGGGTTATATTGACTGTTTATCTTATTATAATCTTTGCAGGTTCACTTTTTCTTTACCTGCCTTATTCTTCAAGGAATATAACATATATTGATGCACTGTTTACATCTGCGTCTGCATTCTGTGTAACAGGTTTGATCGTAAGGGATACAGCTATTGATTTTACTCTGCTGGGCAAGATAATAATATTAATTCTTATTCAAGTAGGTGGTCTTGGTTATATGGTTTTTTCAAATATTATCGGTATTATGTTGAGAAGAAGATTGACTATGAAAGACCTTACTATTACAAAAGAGGAATACCATATAGATGAACTTGGTGATGTGAAAAGGGTTGTCAAATGGATAATATTAACAACCATAACTGTTGAAATAATGGGAATAATCATACTGTATTCTTCTTTCATAGAAATTTTTCCATTGGGGATTGCTTTGAAGCATTCAATCTTCCATGCAGTGAGTGCATTCTGTAATGCTGGATTTAGCTCGATAAGTTCAAATCTCCACGGTTATTATAAGTATCCTGTTATTCCTTTAACAATAGCATTTCTTTTTATAACAGGTGGTCTTGGTTTTATAACCATTAGGGATATAGGTTTGAGGTTAATAAAAATGAAAAAACATACATATTCTCAAACAAAAATGGTTTTGTTCATGACATTTATACTCCTATCTTCTATAACATTTTTTTTTATGATATTTGAATGGAATAATACACTCTCAGGATTGAATATAAAAGAAAAAATATTGACCTCTTTTTTTATGGCTTCAACCCCAAGAACAGCGGGATTTAACCTTGTGAATGTAGGTAAACTTCTCCCAATTACACTTTATATTTTTCTAATAGCTATGTATATAGGTGCATCACCCGGTGGAACAGGTGGAGGTATTAAAACGACCACATTTGGTATTATTTTATTCTGGTTATATTCTAACATAAAAGGAAAAGAGGATACGAATTTCATTAACAGGAGATTGTCACAGGAAACAATAAACAGGGCTTTCATAATATTAATATTAACTTTATTTTATATAATAATTATGGCAGGTATACTTATTGTTACTGAGAACAAAATATATTATGAAAAAGGATTTCTGCCAATCCTGTTTGAAGTAATTTCAGCTTTTGGAACAGTTGGGCTTTCAACAGGTTCGGAAAATTTTGAGAATTTAAGCCTATCTGCTGATTTTTCAATTACCGGTAAGGTAGTTATTATATCTCTGATGATATTGGGAAGGGTTGGTGCTTTAACAATAACTTCATCTATAATAAAAAAGAAAGCCGAAAGATATAAATTAACAATCTCAAAAATGCAAGTGGGGTGAAAAAATGAAAGATGTTGTTGTGATTGGACTTGGTGCTTTTGGATATACAGTGGCAACAGAGCTTTCAAATAGCAAACTGAGTGTCCTCGTTATAGATAAGGATAACGACAAAGTAGAGAGTATCTCTGATTATGTTACAAATGCTATTTTAGGGGATGCAACAGATATTAAAGTTCTTGAAGATGCTGGTGTCCAGAATTTTGATATTGCAATTGTAAGCGTTGGAAATGATATTGCAGCAAGTCTCATAATAACAATGAACCTTAAAGACCTTGGTGTTAAATATATTTATGCAAAAGCAGTAAACAGCCTTCAGGCAAAGATTCTTAGAAAAATAGGCGCAGACAAGATTATTTTCCCTGAAAGAGATAGTGCTATAAAACTTGCAAGTAGTATCGCAAATCCTACTATTTTTGAACACATAGACCTTTCGAAAGATTATGGACTTGTTGAAATAATAGCCCCAAAAAGATTTATTGATAAAACCCTTGAAGAAATAAACATAAGAAAAGAATATGGTGTTAATGTTATAGCAATAAAGAGGAAAAATCCGGAGATAATAGAAAGTGGGAGAACAATTCTGAATGAAGAAGTTATAATATCTCCATCAGGTTCAGATAAGATAATAGATGGTGATGTTCTCGTATTGATAGGTAGATATGAAGACCTTGATAGGATAAACAGGTTATAAAGGAGGTTATCTGAGTAAAAAAAGAAACGATGCAAATGAATTAAAGGAACTCGGACATTTTTATCTTTTAAACCAAAAATTTAAAGAGGCAATAGATGCATTAAAGAAAGCAGAGAAGCAGGGGCTTGATGATGCAGAATTATTTTATCTTCTTGGATTGGCTTATGAGAGTATAAGGGATGAGATAGAGGCTAAGAAATATTATGAGAAATGCCTTGAAAAAGAGCCTCAACATGAACTCGCAAATGAAAGATTAAAAAATCTGGTGGGAGGATGAATTTTTTAAATGATTTATCTGAGATAGCTAACAGGCTGTACACAAGAAGCAAAGAGATCTATCATTTAACTGATCAGGAAATAATAGAATTTCTTGAGGAAAATTTGAGTTTATTCGTTTCTATACAGAAAAAGATTTCTAAATATAATACAAAGGATATAAAAACAATTAAGGTTGGTAAAAAGGAAGTATATTTTACCTTTAAAGATAATCTGGATGAGAAAGAAAAAAATCTTCTGGGCACTTTTCTCAATATGTTTCTTGAAAGAATTAACATCGATAGGAATATTAAAGAATTTGAATACAAATTCTCTTCAATATCAAATCTTCTAAAATCACTTTCAATAAAAGGGGAAATATCCTTTAAAAAGATTTTAAAAAAGATTGTAAAAGAGATGAATCTCACTTATGCGGGTATTTTGATAAAAAATGATGATTATTTGAAATTATCTTCATTATATGCAGTTGTCCCTCAAGAATTGAAGGAATTCAGTATTCCCCTATACAGAGATACTGTTACAACAAAGACATTTAAGGAATCAAAGGTTTATCTTATTCAGGATGTTGAGAAATGTCCGTTTTATCTGAGCGGTATCTACGGAATAAACAGTGAACTCTCGATTCCAATATTGTTTGGAGATGAAAAAATAGGTGTTCTTGACCTTGGAAAAGATATAAAGAATGGTTTCTCAAACATTGAAATTTTATTTGCAGAAGATATATCATATCTTTTTGGAATGTTCCTATGGAATATGAATTCTTTAAACAACCTGAAGAAAGAGCAGTTTATGACATCCCTTATTATTGAAAACATAAATACTGGATTAATAATTACAGATGAAAACGGGAAGGTTATTAGAAGCAATAATTTTATCAAAGGATGGCTTGGAGAGGATATTTGTGGTAAATTTATATATGAGTATTTCAATGTCCAGGATATGAAAAAACCAATCGAAGGGAATCCTGTAAACAGAAAGACATTTTTCTTTAAAGAGAAATACTTCGGTTATTCAGGTGCACCTATAATTGATGGTAAAAAGGTGATAGGTGCATTGTTCTTGATAAGAGACCTTACTGAAATAAGGGAACTTGAGGAGAGGATGAAATTACAGGAGAGGCTTGCAGTTCTTGGTGAAATGGCTGCAAGTATGGCACATGAGATTAGAAACCCGTTAGCGGCTGTTAAAGCAGGTATTGAATATCTAAAAAAGAAAGAGAAGAATCCAGATGAGATGAAAAACTATGAGATGATAGTAAAAGAGATAAATAAGGTTGAAAGAATTGTTAAGGATATGATAATATATGCAAGAAGGCCACCGGTCAGGCTTAAAAATTTCAACCTTTACAATTGTATATCAAAAATTGTATTCAATTTTAAAAATATGATTGGTGAAAAAGATATAATATTCAATATACAAGGTGATCAAAATATTTATATAGAAGGGGATGAAGACCAGTTAGGAGAGGTTTTCACAAACCTGATTCAGAATAGTATAGATGCTATGGATAATAAAGGAAAGATTACTATTAAATTTGAAAGGGAAAAAGACAACATAAAGATAAATTTTATTGATACAGGTTGTGGGATTAAAGATGATATAAAGGATAAAATCTTTAATCCATTCTTCACAACAAAAAGTAAAGGAACCGGACTCGGACTTTCTATTTCTCACAGGATTATTACTGACCATAAAGGCAAAATAGAATTTTATAACAATGAATCTGGTGGAACAACCTTCATAATAACACTCCCAAGGAGGCATAATGGATGATATTTTATCTCCAGAACCAAGAAAAATATTAATAATTGACGATGAAGAGACACTTGCAGAGTTTATTGAAAAGATACTTTTTGATCTAAAAGAATATTTCAGTGAACTTGAAATAAAAAGAGCAAATACTGGAAGAGAAGGTATAATTACAGCACAATCTTTTATACCTGATGTTGTTCTCCTTGATATCAAATTACCAGATATTTCAGGTATTGAGGTCCTGACAGAGATTAAGAGGATAGACCAGGATATTCAGGTTATTATGATGACAGGTTTTGCTTCACTGGAAACAGCCGTTGCAGCGGTCCGTGAGGGTGCATATGATTATATAAATAAGCCTTTTGAATCCGCAGAACAACTGAAAACAATAGTAAAGAATGCACTTGAAAGAAGAATACTCATAGTCGAAAAAAAGATACTTCTTGCAGAATTACAGGAAGTTAACGATGCACTCTCTGAAACAAATAAGATGCTTGAAGAAAAGAAAGCACTCGTAGATAAAGAACTTGAGGAAAAAATACAGGAATTACAAAAATTAAACAGTTTTTCAAGAACTTTATCTTCTGAATTTAACCTTTCAAAGATAATAAACATAATCTTTGAAGAAACAAAGAATATTACCGGTTCGGATTCATGTGCATTAATGCTTATTGACAGGAGAAAGAATAATCTGGTTGTCAGCAAGGTTGATGATAAATTTAATTTGAAACCAGGAACAGTAATCCCAATTGGTGAAAGACCATATGGTTTAATTGATAACACAACTGCCTGGACATATAAAAATAACATCTGTTCTTCGATAAGGTTCGGGGATGAAAAACTTGGTGTTATATGTATAGATACAGAAGAACCTGCAAGTATGAAAGAAATTATAGAAACAATCGCTTCATATTCCGCCGTTGCCATACATAATTCAATACTTTTTGAGTCATTAAAGGCAAGTTATGTCGAAGCACTCACTTCACTTCTTAAGCTTGAAGAGGCAGTTAAACCTGATTTAAAAGAGCATTCATTAAAGGTAGCAGACCTGTCTGTCAGGATTGCAAATGAACTTAAATTAACAGATGAGTACATAACAGATATTAGATACGCTGCTTTACTTCATGACCTTGGTGAGATTGTTGATAAAGAGAAAAGTTATGCTATAAGCGAGCAGGTAATAAGTCCGATTAAATTCTTAAAGAATGCAGCAAGGTTTATTAAACATCTGAATGAAAGATATGATGGTAAGGGAGTTCCTGAAGGTCTTTCTTCTGATAATATTCCGATAGGTTCAAGAATAATTGCAGTTGCCAATAAATTTGAAGAACTTCTTGCGAATGGAAAAACAGAGAAGGAGGCTTTTTCGGAAATAGAAAGTTCTCAGGAGAAGGAATTTGACCCTGAAATTGTAGAGATGCTTAAAAAAATATTAAAGAGAAAAGGAATAGAACTCTAAAAGGAGGTTCTATGTTTTTAATTTTTTCTTTATTGATTGAGAATTTTGATACACCTGAAAGTATATTTTTTGATGGAGAATTTGCATATGTTTCCTGTATAAATGGTTCACCAACAAAAAAAGATGGAAATGGTTATATTGCAAAGATAAAGAAAAATGGCCAGATTGTAAAGAAAGATTTTATAAAAGGATTGAATGCTCCAAAAGGAATTTATGGTTCCGGTAAATACCTGTTCTTGACAGATATTGATAAGGTTTGTGTTTACGATAAAGATGGTAATTTTATTGATTCACTACCTGTGGTTGAGCCAAAAGGTTCTTTCCTGAATGATATATTTGTTTTTGATTCAGTGGTTCTTGTTACTGATTCAAAGAACAATTATGTATACAGGGTGATTTTCAAGGATAATAAACTGAAACTAAAAAAGGTTTACAATGTCCCAGGTGGACCTAATGGTATATTCTGTGAGGATAATAATGTTTATATTGCGACATGGGGAAGCGGTGAGATAATAAAATATGACATTGATTTCCAAAGTAAAAAAATAGTATTTTCAGGTTTATCAGAACTTGACGGTTTACATGTTGAAAATGGAATTATAACAGTTTCTTCTTGGGATGGTAATATATATCAAATAATAGATGGGAAGAAGATTGTATTGATACAAAACCTTGTTTCACCTGCGGATTTCTTTTTGAAGGACCTTATTATATTTATACCTGAATTTACAGAGAATAGAATAAAAATAGAAAAGCTTGAATAAAAATTGATAAAAAGGAATAAATATCTTATAAAATTTGAGGATAATCTATCAAAGAATAATAATTTCACATTAAATCAGAAGTATAAAATCCTTGATTGTATGTATTTTCTGGCATTAGAGTTAGGTAGATTTAAGAAAAAATACAAGATTAAGGACCTGAAAATAGATATAAAAATAGCAAAGGTAATAAATAGTGTTTAAAATATTGTTAAAAAGAATTTCAAAAGAATTAGATAACGAGCATATTCCTTATATGGTAATTGGTGGTCAAGCAGTTTTGTTGTATGGTGAACCAAGATTAACAAGGGATATAGATATAATCCTCGGGATAGGACCTGACCGGTATGAAAAGGTTTTAAAATTATGTAAGAAATTAAGATTAAAGATTATTGTTGGAAACCTGGAAAGATTTGTTCACAAGACCTATCTCCTTCCTGTGATCGATTCAAAAAGTGGAATAAGGATAGATTTTATCTTTTCAGTTTCGGAATATGAGAGAGAAGCAATAGGGAATGCTGTTCAAATAAGTATCGACAAAACAATAGTAAAATTTGCTTCCCTTGAAGATTTAATAATTCACAAAATCATTGCGGGAAGAGCAAGGGATATTGAAGACGTTAAAGATGTTATGAAGAAAAACAGAAATTTTGATGTTAAATACATTAAAAAATGGCTTAAAGAATTTGAAAAAACTACGAATGAGAAATATTACGATATATTCAAAAAGATATTTAAGGAAAATTAACTATTGACAAAAATTTTTTTTAATATATTAAAAATCTTATGGTTTTCTTAATAATTTGTATAATGATACCTCCAAATGAAATGCGAGGATTATACCTTGCACCAGGTGTTCTTATGACTGGTAAGAATGAAAAGAAGATTATCCAGATGATAGAAGAAGGTTATATAAACACACTTGTTTTTGACCTTAAAGATGAATGGGGAAATACTTATCTTGAGACCTGTAAGAAGAGCTTAAAAAAATATAAAAAATATAATGTTTATATAATAGGAAGATTACCTGTTTTTAAGGACAAAAACACTGCACTTTTGGATAATGGAAGATTATCTTTAAAAACACCGGAAGGTGGGATATGGTATGATGAAACAGAGAAATACTGGGCGAACCATGAATCAAAGGAAGTATGGTGGAAGGCAATAAAGATAGCTGAAGAAGCATTCAGGATGGGATTTGACGAGGTCCAGTTCGATTATATTAGATTCCCATCTTCTTTAAAACCATATAAAATAAGTTCAAATAAAACTAAAATACTCTGTGAATTCCTTGATACAGCAGTATCATACCTTGATACACTCGGATGGCTGGGTGTAGATTTTTATGGTTATGTATGCTGGTTTGATGTCCTTTATCTTGAAGGGCAATCTTTAAGCAGGATGGGAAAAAGGGTTGATGCAGTTTATCCTATGCTTTACCCTTCACATTTTCATCACACTTTTTTTAAAGATCTTCCGGGTGAAGAAAGGACTTTCAAATTAATATACGATTCAATGTTGAATGCAAGAAAGATGCTTCCTGATAAAACAAAGAGGATTGTTGGATATATACAGGCATTTGACTGGAGGTCATCAAGGATGGGAAAAGAGTATATAAAGAATCAGATAGATGCTGCGTTAAAAAGTTGTCAGAATGGTTTTATACTGTGGCATGCAGCAGGAAATTACGACCTTGCATTCAAGGAATTGAAGGAATATTTTGATGAACATATGATAAGCAGAAAATTGTATGAAAGTTCAGGAAATAGTAAAGGTTTTAGGGGATTTTAGATTAAAAAAATCAAAAGGTCAAAATTTCCTTATAGATAGGAATGTTGTTTTAAAGATGATAGAAACACTTGATATAAAAGAGAACGATAAAATCCTTGAGATTGGACCCGGTCTTGGTTCATTAACCGAAGAGATTATTAATAAAAATGTTGTTCCTATATGTGTTGAGATAGAAAAAAAATTCTGTGAGTATCTTAATCAAAAGTTTAAAGATAAAATAAAAGTCATAAATGAAGATTTTCTTTGGCTTGATGAGGAAGTTCTTGGATTTCCGGATAAGATAATTGGTTCTTTACCATATAGGGGTGCAAAAAAGATAATATCCATGATTTTATTCCACTTCAAAAATATTAAAAAATGTGTATTTCTATTACAGAAAGAAGTATCTGATAGTATAATCTCAACAAATAATTCAAAGGATTATGGACCACTCTCAGTTATAACACATTTAAGATGCGATGTTAAAAGAATAAAAAATGTAAGCCCTGAATCATTTTTCCCTGTTCCTAAGGTAGAATCTTCTATAATTTCTATGGAATTTAAAAAAGGATTGATTAATGGTGATTTCTACAGGTTTCTTCTTTTAATATTCAAACAAAGGCGGAAGACAGTAAAAAACAATCTTAAAGGTGTTATGGATATAGATATAAACAGGAGGGCAGAGGAATTAACACCTGAGGAGATTTATGATATTTATGAAAATCTCTATAAACCAAATTTTATGAGATTATTAAAGAGGCTTATGGGAAAATAAAGATATTATAAAAATTTTATTAATTTCAAACTTGATTTTTTAATAAATATAAATATAATATAAATATGGACATTTTTACATTAATTCATTTATTCTTTGTCCATTTTTTATATGGGAAAATATGGTTACAAACTGAACAATCTGATTTCATTGATGGTTATTTAAGTTATGTTGATATTTATTCAAGCCCTGGTGATATTCTCTTAATGAATTATCCAGGGATTGACCAGTTCCAGTTAAATGCTAATTTGTATTACTCTGTTTATTCAATAAACTGGGTTTCTCAGACATTTTTATTGAGGAATTCAGGATATATTAAAAAGATAAGATTATACTGCGAAAGATACGGTGCAATATCTTCTCCGCTCATACTTGAGATAAGAAATTGTCTTCCAACAGATATACCGGGAAATATAATTTATACGGGTGTTCAGAATAATGCAATAGGTTCACTGGGTGAATATGATTTTATATTTGAAAATCCAGTGTATCTACAGGGAGGTGTTAAATATTCAGTAGTTATTTATACAAGTTCAGGTGATTTAAACAACAATTACAGGGTTTATTATATTAATTCTGACTTATACGGTAACGGTAGGTTATGCACTTCTTCAAACGGTGGAACAAACTGGACAGGAACCGCAAATGACCTTGGGTTCAAGATCTATAATTCATCAGCAAATTTACAGATATTCCAGCCGGATGCTAATTCAGGATATGATTCATATGTGAATATGAACTCTCCAAATACAAATTATGGAAACAGTATAACACTTTCTGTGGAGAGAAGGACAAATAGAATAAGAAGGACTTTTCTCCTTTTTGATGATATTTCAGGACTTCCAAAAACAGGGATCGTTGATAGTTCTTTTTTAAATCTTTACCAATATGCTCAGGCAAACAATAATATTCTGACAATACAGTTAAGAATGGTTACATCAAACTGGGATGAAAACACAATCACATGGAACAATCAACCGAGTTTTACTGCAACTTTTTTATCTTCAGTAAATACAAATACAAATGGATGGAAAAGATGGCTTGCAACAGATTATGTCCGGGGATGGTATAATGGAATTTATCCAAATTACGGATTTCTTTTAATTTCTTCAAACGAAGGTGGAACTAACACAAATTACAGGAAGAGTTTTTACTCATCTGATTACGCTTTTGATTTTGGTTTAAGACCTTATCTTGAAGTTTTTTTCAGGGCTTATGTTGATTCTGGTTATTTTATTTCAAAAACATTTGATTCAGATAAGTTTGGTGAAACAAGATGGGAAAAGATTTATTTCAATACAACAATTCCTTCGGGATGTGAAATGAAATTCCAGATAGCAACAAATAATGATAACTCAACTTGGAATTTTATAGGACCTGATGGGACACCAAACACTTATTACACTTTATCAGGGCAAAAAATCTGGTCGGGTCATTATGGTGAAAGATACATTAAGGTTAAGGTTTATTTCAAAACATCATCTTATTCAACACCAATTTTACATGATTTTTCAATACTATATTTTAAAGATTATTATATAGATGGTATCTCAGGGGATGATTCAAACTATGGAACAAGGAGTTCTTGCTTTAGGACTATAAGAAGGGGAATTGAATTTATGTCAGGTTCGGATGGATGCTATGTAAAGAATGGTAATTATGAAGAAAATATCAAGATAAGAAATGAACATTCCGGGATAGATGAGTATTGGACATTCTTTAGGAATTTCCCGGGTGATTCACCTGTGATTGATGCGGGTTATGGGTATGGGTTCTATGATTCACTCGGTGTCTTTATCGAGATAAGTGGTTTTACAATTGTTAATGCAGAGTGCGGATTTTATCTATACCAGAGTAAGAGCAATTCAATCTTTAATAACAAAATATATGTTCCCGATGGTGGATACGGTATTATTGGAGAAGGAGGGGTCAATAATAATATTTTTAATAATATCATAAGAAAAGACATATCTTCTTCTTATCCATTTGAAGGTATATGGGTTTATGAAGAAGAAAATACGAAGGTTTATGGAAATGATGTTAGGAATATGAATGATTGTGGTTTATTGCTTGAAAATTCAAAAAATTGTGTATTTTATCAAAATCTTTCAGTAGGAAATATGTTTGGTATTGATATTATATCTTCTTCCACATGCAGCCTTTACAACAATACATTTGATTTGAACAATGATGCAGGTATACATTTAAATCAGCTCAAAGGAACGATATATACAGTTAACAACAATATAACAAACAATAAATATGGTTTTGGATGGGTTGATGGTTCAGGTTATGTTGTATCAGATTATAACAATGTGTGGAATAATAATTTTGGGAATTATTTATATCCTACAGGATATGCTGTGCCGCAGGGTGCAAATGATTTAAGTCAAGACCCTATTTATACACCTGATTACCATCTGGGAGCTGGAAGTCCATGTATAGATAGAGGTGTATATGTTGGTTTACCATTCTCAGGAAGTGCACCGGATATAGGTGCATTTGAGTCGGCAAAAAAGTGCGATTTGCCAGCAGAGACAATTAAAAGTTCAAATGGCGTTTGGGGCGATGATGTAAGGTTAACAAATGATTTATCTTCAAGCTATCTTTCCTGGAGTAATGCTTCTTCTGCATTCATAAATGATTCTATAATTGGGGTTGTTTTTTATGATTTAAGGGATGGGAATTACGAGATTTATCTTAAAAAATCATATAATAGAGGTGAAGATTGGGAAGTTGAGGAAAGGATAAGCTCAACAGGAAATCCTTCTATCTTCCCTTCCGTATCTTCAAACAATGAAAAGATATATATTTTCTGGTTAGAGGAAGGGAATATGAATCAAATCATGTTTAAATATGGGGATTTTAACTCAAACTATTCAGATAACATCTTATTAACAGAACTCTTGGGCGAAGCGAACGGGCCTTCGGTTGATGTTTCAGGTAATAAGATAAATATATTTTTCAGTGATATAAGGGACGGTAATTATGAGATAATCAATAAATATTCTTATGATGGCGGGTATACCTGGTCAACAGACAGAAGAATAACATTTACAACGGGAAATTCTTTCTTCCCGGATGTAGCACGATCTCACGATACTCTACATGTAACATTCTTTGATGATACTTATGGAAATAATGAAGTATTCTACTTACGTTCTGTAGACGATGGAATAAGCTGGTCTCCTGTTTTCAGGGTAACAGATGATACATCAAGTTCAATTTATCCAGCAATATGTGCAAGAAATGACACTGTTTTTATCTTCTATATGGATAACAAAAATGGTGATTATGATATTTATTATCGTTTATCAATAGATGGTGGAGAGAATTGGTTACAGGAAGAAAGATTCACAAATTTTGGTAACAATTATTACCCTGCTTTATCTTGGAATGGTGATTATATAAATGTCGTTTACAGAAAGAACAATGATGTCTATTTACAATATTATAATGGGGCAAATTGGTCTTCAGAAATTAAAGTTTCAGCAGGGAATAGCATATCTGAATACCCTGAGATTATTTCTAAAGATGACTCTCTTTATGTATTCTGGTTCGATGAAAGGGATGGAAATCCAGAGATTTATTTTAAGAAGAATTGTGCTGATACAGGTTCAACAGGTATTGATGACCGGGATTTTAAATTTATAAAACTGTTTCAGAATTATCCCAATCCTTTCAGCGAAAAGACGAAGATAAAATTTCTGGTAAGAGGTTATATGAAGGAATATGCGACCCTGAATATATATAATATAACAGGGCAGATTGTAAAGAGGCTGTTTTCAGGTTATGTTGAGAAAAAACTTTATGAGATAATCTGGGACGGTAAAGATGATACCGGAAATATCCTTCCCAAAGGGATATACTTCTATGAGATTCAGGTGGGTGATTTTAAAGACACAAAGAAGATGGTTATTATAAAATGAAAAAAATAGAACTTGACAAAGATACAAAAGTTGATATTATTTTAATATGATTTTAATACTCATATGGGCTTCAGTTGATATAAACTTTAAGATTGACGAATTTTTGGTCATAGAACTGGAAACTCCAAATGTAAACCTTGGGAAGATAGAACCATTTGAAAAAGAGAAAGAATTTATATCTGCCTTAAGGGTAAGGGTTTATGCTAATGTGAACTGGGAATTAAGATGCGAAACTGAAGGTGATTTTGTCTCATCATCAGGTTCGGTTATTCCATGTGAGGTTTTGAGTATAAGGGCAAAGGGATATGATTATCAGATTCTTGAAAAATCAGGTATAACATTATACAGGGGTGTCCCAACGAAAGAAACGGGAGAAATTATTCCAATTGATTTGAAGATAAAACCATTATTTGAATACGAACCTGGTGATTACAAAACAAGGCTTATAATCTCTGTAATGAGATTATAGTTTAAACCAAAAAGGGAGGTTTGTATGATGTTCCTTATGTTTATGTTGATGGGTGTTGGTCGTTCCACAGGAGCTTCTCCGCAGTCGCAGACAGCCACTTTACAGTTCCTTGTACCTACAAGGGTAGGTATCTATGTTGGGAACGATGTTACATGGGATTTTGCGAGTATTCCAACATATCCACCAGCTTCATTCCCACAGGTATACTATCCGACATCACCGTCTGCATCACCTAATATGGAGGTTGAATACTTTACAAACACAACAGGTGATTGGGAACTTGTGATAAGAGGTTCAGGAGACCCAGGTGGTGGTATACTTATAGGTGATATTGAATATACATTATCTGGTGCTGGTTCCTGGACAGACCTTACAACTTCTGATGTTCAGTTGACAAATGGAACCGGGAAAACAACAGGCTGGGAAGATTATAACCTTGATTGGCGTGTCTGGATGGATGGAGATGAGGAAGCTGGAACATATTCAACAACCGTAACAATCACAATGCAGACACTTTAATTTTTAAGGGGGCTTAAGCCCCCTTTTTTTATGTTTCTTTTAATCATTTCAGTTGCAAAATTTCTTGTAACACCAGCGATTATAGAGGTTGCCGGTTCAAATACAATCCAAAATGGTGAGATTGAGGTCTTTAATGCCGATGATGTGGAGACATTGAGAATAAAGTGTTATCCGGGTAGTTTCTATGTTAATATTGAAGGAGAGATAGAATATCCGAAGAATGATACTTTAAAGAATTCCTGTGCTCGCTGGATACATCTCAATCCATCGGAGGTTTCACTTCCACCAAAAGAGAAAATAATGGTGAGATATTCAGTAGTAATTCCTGAAATATATGAAGAACATTGGTGCTCAATATTTTTTGAAGCAGTCAACATACCCGAAGTATGGACACCCGTTATAATATCACCAAGGATTGGTATTTCTTTTTATGTCCTTCCTACAAACATCCAGTCTATACAGGCAGATATTAAATCAATTTTTTTAAAAGATGGTTTTATTCATTTTACTTTAAAAAACGAAGGAAATATAAAAATAAGACCAAAGATATGGTATGAGATAAAAGAAATGGGTAAAGATAATGTTTTAAGAGATTCAATCCCTGGTGGTGTTGTCTTTCCAAACTATGAAAGATTATATAAAATAAATAGGAGATTAAAGAAAGGAAATTACTATTTCTCTGTTGAGATTGATTATGGTGGTTCAGAGATAATAAAAGGCGAAAAAATCTTTGATATAAGATGATTTTTCTTATTATTTCAGGTTATATTTCAACAGGATATTCTTTATATTCCAATCCGGATAATACTATAAATGAATTTAATTTCTCCTATAGTTTAGAAAAATTTACATATAACACTGATTTTGCTTTTTACAATGATGATTTTGGCTTAAAAAAACTCTCATTTATACTTGATTCTCTAAGGTTTGCTAAGAGGATTCATTTTGGTGATTATATGAATTTAAGAGGTATAACGATTGAAAATATACCCATTTATTTCTCTCCATCTATAAGGATAGGAAAAGAAAGGGATTTGGTCGGGAAATACTTCCCATATTTCAAAGATGACATTTTTTTAAT
>CBFGJG010000002.1:0-51909 GCA_965649055.1 Caldifarciminota bacterium | reverse complement strand
TCAAACAGGTTTTTAAACCCTGATTTTGTTCTAAGGTGGGACAGGAGTAAATATTCACCTTCAGAAATAAATACAGTTTTGAGGAATTTTTTTAATTTTAAGAGAGGAAATCTTTTAAATAAATTATCATTTGCGATAGGTTCTTACTCGGTTGAAAATGAAAATAATTTTGGCTATGATTTTGAATACACTTTTGATTACAAAAGGGAAAGATTTATTCAGTTAATTAGATACAGGGATATAAAAGATGGTTTTGTTAATGAAAGGAATCAGTATTTTAAGGATGGAAGGTTTGAACTTTATTCGATTACAGGTTACAGTTATCCTTTTGGTTGGGGTTTTAGATATGGTTTTTATTTCTATGGTCCACATAATGAAATAATAAAAAAGTTCTTCATAAATACAGATTATAAATATAAATCGTTTTTGATAAATCTTTTCGGAAACCTTGAATTTAAACAGATTGATTTCAGGAATATTTATAGAGGGGTTAATATAGTTTATTCATTAAGGAATCTTTCGACATCTTTTAACTATTATTACAACAGAACAGACCTGCTTTCAGAAATATTTGATATTAATTTAAGATATGCACCTTTATCAAATGCGTATTATTATTTTAATGTAAGAAGGGAGATAGGTAATAAATTCTATACATTATCAGGTTTTAACCTTCCATTTGGTAGGAAAACAAGGATTAATTTTGAATTCTCGACTTTATATAATAATCTTCATTTCAGGAATCAATTAAGATATACACCTTCAAAGAATCTTGAAATAGTCTCTTCTTTTGCTTACAATCTGAATGATAACAGATACACCTTCAATCTTGATGTGTCTTCAAGTTTCAGAACAGAAGATTTTGGTATAACCGGTGTTTACGGGAAGGTTTATTATGATAAGAATAATAATAATATCTATGATGGGGATGATGAGAAAGTCAAAGATGCAAAGATAATAATAGATGATGAAATACAGATAAATGTTGATAATAACGGAAATTATAAATATTATCTACTTCCTGTTGGTGAACATAAGATTAAGCTGAATTTAAAAAATCTTCCTTCATACATTGGCCTTCCAGAATACAGGTATTCTTTTAAGACAGAGAATCTTAAGTTTATAAAACTCGATTTTCCATTGAAGGGGCTTGGTGGAATCTATGGTAAGGTATTTTTTGATAAAAATGGGAACTCAGTATATGATGAGAATGAACAAGGTATTCCAAATATAATGATAAAGATAACAGATACAGATATATTCACATTAACAGATGCAGATGGTAATTACAGGATAGATAATCTTCCACCTAATTTCTATACAATAAAGTTAAACAATCTTCCTAATGGATACGGAACAAATCCACCAAATCTTCTTATATATGCATATATAAAGGAAACATTGGAGTCTGTGGAGATAAATATTGGTCTTATTGAAACAAAGAAAAAAATCAGGATAAAAAGATTTTAATGCCGGAGGAGGGAATTGAACCCACACTCCTCCTTTAGAGGAAACGGATTTTGAGTCCGTCGCGTCTGCCAGTTCCGCCACTCCGGCTTATTTTTAAGATAATATTATTTTTAAAGATGTCAAGATGAAAATAGAATCATTGACAGCAACAAATTTTATAATATTATTTAAATATGAGAATTTTATTTATTCTCTTTGCACTTATATTTTTAAGTTGTCCTGATGCTCCAAGGGATAATCCTTACGATATAAATAATCCATCAGCTATGGGTGGAATTTATGGGAATATTTTAACCTATTCAGGAAGACCTGTTGAATCTGCAAAAATAATACTGAATGATTCAATAATCTCTTATTCTGATGATAATGGATATTATATTTTCAAAAATATTAAACCTGGTTCTTATTCAATAAGGGTAGAGAAAAACTATTACGAAACAATTTACGATTCTGTTATAATAAAGTCAGGTATCCTTGATAAGATAGATTTTGTGGTAAACTCAATACCACATTTCACATATACAAAATGTTTTTCAAGATTTTCAAAATGGTATGATGGGAGTGAACTGAATGAAGTCCTGATAGATGTGGTTGTCACGGATTATGATTTTATAGTTGATGTTAAGGATGTATTTATGATAAACGGTTCTGATACTATCTCCGGAAGATTTGTCTCATTCGCAGACCCTGATGGATATTCAGGTTATTATAAAGGGAAATTCGTAAAGTCTAAGATAAATTATTTTGAGGGTGATACATTCATTTTGTCTGTAAAAGATAAAAAAGAATATTCAAGCCAAAAATTTGAAATTATAAATAATGTGATTGATACATTTACAGATTTGGTTTTACCGGAATCCGGTGAAACATTGAATCCACCATACAAATTTATCTGGAAGAAATTCAGTGGATTTGATTACGCCCTTACTATCTGGAAAAGAGAAAACGGAATAGATGACCCTTCAAAGATATACGAAAATATTCCCAGTAATGATACATCACTCACAATATATAATTTTACAAGTGGTATCTATGAATGGGCTGTTTATATTGTGAATAAAAACGGGAATATGGGAGGTAAGGTTGGATGGTTTACGATAAAATAGAGGAATACCTTGATAAGGATGATTTAACACTTCTTTTTAGGGCAACAAAGATTATAAATTCAATAGATGATGTAAAGCTGGTTTTGGAGAAAATACTTGATATAGCGATTGAAAGAACGAAAGCAGAAAGAGGTGCCGTCGTTCTTTTAAAAGAGAAAAATGAATATGAGGTTGTGATTGCAAGGAATATGGATAAAGGAGACCTGGAAAATCCTAATGAAATTTCATTCACAATCATAAACGAATGTATAAAGGAAGGTAAGCCTGTTCTGACTGCTGATGCGAAGAAAGACCCGAGGTTTTCAGACTCTGATAGTATCATGCTTTATAATATCCTGTCAATTATAGCGACACCATTAATTGTCAAAAATAAAACAATAGGTGGGATTTACATAGACAGAAGATCTATATCAAATATTTTTACGGAAAAAGATAGGAATTTCCTCTTTGCATTCTCTTCTATTGCTGGTATTGCTATTGATAATCTTTTAAAGAAAGGAAATCTTATTGAAGAGAATATAAGATTGAAAAAGGAACTTTTAGATAATTACAATTATTTCGGTATTGTGGGTAAGAGTAAGGAAATAAAGAAAATTATAGAAATAATTTCAAGGGTTGCCAATTCAGATGTTCCTGTCCTGATAGAAGGGGAAAGTGGAACAGGTAAAGAACTCGTTGCAAGGTCCATTCATTATTCGGGTAAAAGGAAGGATTTTCCATTTGTGCCTGTTTACTGTGGTGGAATACCTGAAACACTATTTGAATCTGAGATATTCGGTGCAAAAAAAGGTGCCTACACAGGTGCATATTCGGATAAAATAGGACTTATAGAAGAGGCTGATAACGGAACCTTCTTTCTTGATGAAATATCTGAAATACCAATTTCTATTCAGCCAAAACTTTTAAGGGTTCTTGAAGATGGTAAATTCAGAAGGCTTGGAGAGACAAAAGAAAGGCAGGCAGGTTTCAGACTTATTTCTGCTACGAATAAAAATCTGAAAAACGAGGTAGAAAATGGGAAATTCAGGCAGGATTTATATTACAGAATCAAGGTTGTTACAATATACATCCCGCCTTTGAGGGAAAGAAAAGAAGATATACCTTTATTAATAGAACATTTTATGAAAAAATATTCTAAAGAAAAAAAGGCTTTATCAAAAAAGGCTTTGAAAAATTTTATGGATTATGACTGGCCCGGGAATGTAAGAGAACTTGAAAATGTTATTTCTAATGCAATAATAATGTCTAAAGACAGGATTATAGATATGGATGAATTACCGGTAGAGATACTGGAGAAGAAAAAAGAAGGTTCGCTTAAAGATATAGAAAAGGAATGTATTATAAATGCATTGTATTCAACAAAAGGGAACAAGATAAAGGCAGCAAAAAAACTTGGGATTTCAGTAAGAACCCTTTATAACAAGATTAAGGAATTTAATATTCACTGACCTTCGTATCCTTTTATGATATAATCGTCACCAAAACTTGTGGTTGGTTTTTCACCTAAAAGAACAGAGATTTCTTTTTTTGTTATTCCTCTTATAATCACAAGTTTTATTATAGTCCCTGATTCCATACTTGAAATCTCTTCAGCAAGAAAACCAGGTGATGTGACCTTCTTTCCGTTTATAGATAATATCTTATCACCAACCTTTAAGCCAAAATTTTCAGCAGGGGAATTTTTTACAACTTCCTTTATAACTATATTTTTTTCCTTGTATTCAACAGAGATACCAAGATAACCTCTTTTTATAGTTCCGTATGTTTTTATCTTTTCGACAACCTTATCAATGACTGCATTGGGAATAATATAGGCAATATTACCCTGAACAAAAAATTTCACATTGTTATCAGAGCCCTTTTCTTCTTTAATTGAACTAAAGACACCACCAAGTATACCAAGGAGCCTGCCATCAATATCATATATCCCGCTTCCATTGTTACCGGGATTTAAAGGAACAACAACATTATAAGTATTCCTTGAAGATTCTATAACACCAAGACCAATTATCCCTAGTCTCCCAAGTGAATTACCATAAACAATACATAATGTCCTATCCTGAATCTTTCCTGATTTCTCAGGAACATTCAGTTTTGTCTTTACCTCAATCAATGTTATACCTGAAAATTCATCAAAACCAGCAATCTTTCCCTTTAATGCCTTTCCGTTTTTAAAAATTATATCAACTTCAGCACCGTATTCAAACAAACCTGTTGAAACAATATAGTTTTCGCTTATTATTGTCCCTGTTCCTTTCCCAAAGTCTGAACTTACTATCACGTTATAATTAGAAATCTTTGAAGATAATCTTTCTATTTCGTTATTTAAATCCTGAAGTATGCCTGAAATAATAATTAATAGCATTAAAATGTCACGGACCTCCCTGTTGAAACCACATAATTATTTTCAACATTATAAACAGGTATCTGATAACCTGAATTTTTTTCCTGAATTATGTATAATTCTCTAATGTATTTCTTTGCGTATTCTTCCCTTCCTTTATTTATAAAATGAAATGAAAAAGTAAATGCGAGGAGTATTGAGAGGGATGTAGCAAAGGCAAGTCTAAAGACAAGTCTCTTCGGGAATACCCTTTCCTGAAGCCTTGCCTTAACCCTTTCAAATAAGAATGGATTTGGTTTAGGAATCTCTAATCTTTTTACCTGATTCTTTAATGTTAACAAATCATTAAGTAAGGTTGAGCATTCATTACAGTTAGAAATATGTTCTTCAAATACTATCCTTTCCTTATCAGAAAGATAACCATCTATATAATCTGAAATCTTCGTTTTAATATCTTTACATTTCAAGTTTCCTCCTAAGTTTTTCTCTTAACTCCAATCTTGCCCTGTTAAGCCTTGATTTGACAGTCCCAACAGGTATTTTAAGCTGAACTGCAATCTCATCATAGTTCAAGCCGTTTATCTCTTTTAACACAAATACTTCTTTAAATTCAGGGTTTAAACTCTTTATCGCCTTCTCAATATCAATTTTCAAATTAGTATCTGATTCTCCTTTTTCAACTTCTCTCATCTCTTCTTCTTCCTTTTTTCTCTTCCTCCAGTTATCATAAATTATATTCCTCGCAATCCTTATTAAATATGCCCGCATATTTTTAACACCTTTTTTCCCATGCCTGATAGCCCTGTAAAATGTTTCCTGTAATATTTCATTTGCATCATCCTGGTTATAAACCATTCCATATATAAACCTGTAAATATATTCAGACTCCTCATTGTAAATCTTCTCCCATTCTTCCATTTTTTCAATATATAAGACGGATTTTCATCTCCGAATGTTCCATTCATTTTAAATAAATGTGAAGTGGTTCAAAATAGTAAACTTTATCACATTCAAAATCAAAATATTGGTAAATTTGAGTCTCGCCTTTCATTATTAAATCTATTAGACCCTGTTTTTTAGGGTAAGAAATGATTAAAATTTTCCCTTTTATATTAAGTATTCTTTTAATCTCTTCGATTGCTTCAATAAGTCCGCCTTTTTTATCTGCGAGCCCTATTTTTATAGCGTCTTCTCCACTCCATATTCTTCCTTCACCCAGAATATTAACTGAATCCTGAGGAATGTTTCTTGATTCAGAAACTATCTTTGTAAAATCATTATAATATTCCATAAGGATTTTTTCTATTCTTTTTATCTCAAAATTATCAAATTTTCTTGTATCAGAAAATGCATCTGAATGTTCACCAAATTTAACAAAATCCTTCTTAATCCCTATTTTTTTATAAAGTCCTTCAAGGGAAAATTTTCCCATAAATATACCTATCGAACCTGTTAAAGTTGTTCTATCTGTGAAGATTTTGCATCCAATGCTTGATATATGATAACCACCCGAAGCAGCAACATCACCGAATGAAATTATAACAGGCTTTTTTGCCTTTAAAGATAGCAATGCATTTCTTATCCTTGAAGAAGCAAATACATCACCACCCGGTGAGTTTACCCTAATTATTACTCCTTTTATACTTTTATCTTTCTTTATTTTCTCTATTATCTTTACAATAGTTTCATCACCAACCATTTTCTCATTCAAAAATGGTATAGCAGGTGAACTTTCTCCTTGTACAATATTCCCTTCAATAACAAGTAATGCTATTTTAGGAAGGAATAATGTTCCTGAAGAACCTTTCTTTGTTTTTTCCTGATACTTTTTCTTTATATTGAGTTTATCTTTAAGTTCTTCAATAAACATAACATCATCAACTATCTTCAATTCCTTTGCCTCATTAGAAGTTATATATCCCATTGTATCTATTATTTTATTAAAATCGCTGAAATTTATATTCCTTGAATCTGCAATGGTTTTTATCAAAACATCAACAACAGTATTTATATAATTTTCTGTCTGAATTCTGTCATATTTACTCATTGAATCAGCGGTGAAAATTTCAACTGCACTTTTATATCTTCCAATCCTTAAAAATTGTGGTTCAATACCAATTTTTTCAAGAAGTCCTTTTATGTATGTCTTTTCAACAACAATACCTGAAAGATTTACATCCATTGATGGTGGAACAAAGATTGAATCGCAGGCAGTTAAGATATATAAATTCTTTATAGACACATAATCGCTATATCCATATGTTTCTTTTGTCCTTGAAATCTCCTGAATTATATTCCTAATCTCTTCTGCCTGTGCTATACCAAGGCTGTTCTTCTTTATTACAAACAATATTCTTTTAATTTCTCTTGACTCATTTATTCTTTTAAGCTCAAGAAGAAGTTCTATGAAACTTTTCCCTTCTTTTATTAATCTACCTCCAGGTGCTTCTGAATATTCACCTGATATTTCATAAATCACATTTCTTTGATAATCCTTTATGATGGATGGATAAGGGAAAAATGAAGCCTGATAAAACACTTCACCATCTTTTATATTATGAATGTTTCCATATCCTGATATCTTCAGGCGATTCAAAGCAACTGTTAAACCCGCTGATATTTTTTTATCCTTAAAATCATATATCCCTTTTATCTCAAATCCATCAGTTGGTTCATATATACCTTCAATGAAACTGAACTCAAACCTGTCAGGCCACCTTATATTAAAAGCACCTGTCAATTTGATATTTTCAATGAATGGCTGAATACTCAAACCAATATCAGAAAGTAAAGAATTATCATTCATAAATTGAAGATTCATACCGAAATTAATTTTTTTGACAGGTCTTATATATGTTCCGAATATGGTTGAAGCATCTTTTGTTTTACCCAGACCAAGACCAAAAAATCCAGTTGAAAGTAATAATGAAGATGTGTAAACATTTAAACCATCTGAAAAGTTTAATCCAACACCCCAGTTATAGAAAGAGAATAAAATTGTCTTTTCATTCTGTATAAAGGTTAGTTCAATACCTTTATTAATACCAAGACAGGAAGGGTTATTATAAATTGAAAGAGAACCTGAAACATTAGAAGGTGAAAGATAGATACTTAATAAGATTAGCATATTAAATGTATTTGCTAATGCATTCAATAAGATACTTATTTTGTTCTTCAGTCCCGATGGTTATTCTTAAAAGATTGTTCAGTTCATACTGATGAAGTGGTCTTATAATAATTCCGTCTTTCAAGAGTAATTTATAAATTTCCATTCCATCGTTTTTCCATTCAATAGTTATAAAATTTCCTTCTGATGGAATATATTTTATTTTTAATCTTTCAAATTCTTTATAAAGGAAATTTTTACCTTCTTTTGTAATCTTCTTCGTCTTCTCAATGTGTTCGATATCATCTATTGCTGCAGTAGCGGCTGATTGTGCGATATTGTTTACATTGAAAGGAAGTTTCACCCTCATTAGATAGTCAATAATTTCTCTGTTGGAAATACCAAATCCAATCCTTAAGCCTGCAAGCCCGTGCATTTTTGAGAATGTCCTTAAAATAAGAACATTTTTATTTTCTTTAACATATTTTAAAGAATCAGGGAAGTCATCTCTTTCTATATAATCATAGTATGCTTCATCAAGTATCAATAATGTATTTCCGTTTACCTTTTTTACAATCCTTTCAACATCTTCACTTGTGATTATACAGCCAAGCGGGTTATTCGGATTATCTATATAAACAATCTTTGTTCTTTCATCAATAGCTTTAATTATTCCATCAACATCAACACAATAATCTTTTGTATCAATCTCAACTATCTCTCCACCAAAGAGTGAACCTTCTATTTTCCCCATGATGAATGAAGGCTTGCTCATTATCAGTTTCTCACCAATATTCAAGAATGCTTTTATAACTAAATGAATTAGTTCAACAGAGCCATTCCCAACAATTATACATTCTTGTGGGATGCCAATTACATCAGATAATTTCTTTCTTAAATAGTAAACATTATCATCAGGATAAAAATTCACTTCTTTTATTGCTTCTTCCATAGCCTTCAGAGCAAGTGGAGAAGGGCCTAAGGGATTCTCGTTTGAAGCAAGTTTGATAATCTCTTTCTCTATTCCCATCTCCCTTTTCAATTCATCAATTGGTTTCCCGGGGATATATGGTTTAATTTTTTTTACCTGTTCTCTGACAAAATCCATAAAGATTATTTAGCCTTTATCAATCCAAAATCTGCTGTTGCACCTTCGATGTTCCTTCTGTTATAAATATCTTCCCCATAAAATACAACATGCATTCTTATAGAACCGAGTGATGGAGTTGTATGTAGATGAACTGATGCATCCCAGCAGGGAATTGGAAAACCATATATTGTAAAAGTTGTGGTATCTGAACCCCAGATTATTGGTCCAATTGCATAATAAGGTGTTGTATAAAGATGTGCCGGTGTATCTACATCTGTTTCTTCATAAAATTCTATCCAATATCCTCTTATCATCACATCTACCCTGTTTTTCACTATGAAACATAATGAGTCTATAATCGCCCTGTATCTTAACATGGTTACAAGAAATGTGTCAGTTCCTAATGTGCTAAATGAGTATGTTCTGAACTCACCTGTGGTAATGTTATTAAAATGAACAGAAATGGTATCATATTTATAATAATAGGCAAGTGGATTGAATGTAATAACTTCAACTTCCGGGATAGGTGCTCTAAAACAACCGGCTAATAAAACTAATACAAAAAAGATAACAAAAAGTTTCTTTTTCATTATTCCTCCTGTTTTTCATTATCCTAAATAATCTTAAATAAATTGTCAAGTTTTTTTTAAATTTTTGTATTGACTTTTTGAAAGATTAGTTTAATATTAAATTAAAAACGGAGGTGATTTATGAAAAAGTTCTTATTTGTCGTTTTAATCTTTTCACTTTATATGTTCGCACAGGAACAATTACAGAACGGTGGTATGGAATTATGGACAGGAGGTATGCCTGATTATTGGACAAAATCTTCTGGAATAACAGTAAGTCAGGAAGGAACAATAGTTCATTCAGGTAGTTATTCTGCAAAAATATTTAAGACTTCAACAGTTACAGAACAGATTGAACAGAGGATAGATGTTGACCCGAGCACTGCTTACAATTTTTCTTTCTGGATATATACTGATGCTCATATAAGGGCAAGGTTCTGGTTAAGATGGAAGAATGCTTCCGGGACTATTGTCCGTTCGGATGGTTCCCCGTATTCCAATCCTTCAAATCCAAATGTCTGGCAGCATATTACAATAGATACAGTTTCACCTATTGATGCAGATTCACTTGAATGTCAGGTGAGGTTTTATAGCTGGTCTTGGGGTGACACTATAACATCCGCAACCTGTTATGTAGATGATATCTCCTGTATCAAACCGGGAACAAATCAGTATCCTGAAATACAGAATATAACTTTGAATCCTTATGCACCATTGCCAGATAATCCTGTTGTTATATCAGCAAATATCTTTGACCCTGATGGTTCTATTGCTGCCGATACACTTTATTATAATGTAAATGGTGGTCCATATAATTTTTTGATACATACTTACATAAACGGGAACATTTATAACTACACCCTTCCGGGACAACCTGAACTTTCAAGGGTTGACTATTATCTTGTTGCGGTTGATAATATGGGTGCTTCAAAGATAACATCCACAAAAACATACAAGGTATATTATCCTTCAAATGATACATTGAAAAATAAAGGGATGGAATCCTGGATAAACCCAAATACTCCAGAAGAATGGACAATTGAAAATCCATCCTATGTAACTGCAACACAGAGCACAGATTTTGTTCTGGAAGGAAATTACAGTTGTAAACTTTCAAGGATTCAAGTTGGGAACTTCGGTATATTGCAGAAAGTAAAAGTGAATCCAAGGGATACCATCGTTGTTACTTCTAATATCTATGATAATGACCCTGATGTCTCTGGTAGGATGTGGTTTAGAAGGAGATTATGGGATGGGTCAACATCGAATGTTTTTTCAAGTTATACAATAGATTCTGACCAATGGCAACAATTTGCAGAAACACTTATTTTACCTGATGAAACAGATACATTAGAGGTTCTTTTCAGGGTTTATACGCAATCAGGGACAACAGGTGATTCACTTGGAGATGTTTATGTAGATAAGATAAGTTTAAGGAGCATATCAGGTATACCTGAAAATAAAGAGGATTTGAAATTTGATACTTATATCATAACAAATGGAGCATTTTCATACAATACCGGGAAAAACAATGTTTTTGCAACAATATATGATATATCCGGCAGGATAATGGATGAGAAGTTTTTTGTTGATGGGATAGTAAAATTTGATTTGAACGATAAAAAGAATGGTGTTTATTTTGTAATGATAGAGAAGAAATTCATAAGGATTATAAACATTAATACAAAATAGGAGGTATTATTGAATTACCTGAATGAACATATAATAGATATATTGGCAAGGGAAATACTTGATTCAAGAGGAAATCCTACAATAGAGGTTGATTGTATAACTGAATCAGGGGCATTCGGAAGGGCGTGTATACCTTCTGGTGCTTCAACTGGTAAATTCGAGGCACTTGAACTTCGTGATGGTGAAGAAAGATATAATGGAAAAGGTGTTAGAAAGGCAGTTGATAATGTGAATAATATTATCTCACCTGAAATAGTAGGTGATAATGTCTTGGACCAGAGAAATATTGACAGAATCCTTATAGAACTTGATGGAACTGAGAATAAGTCTAAACTTGGTGCAAATGCAATACTTGGTGTATCCCTTGCCTGTGCAAAAGCAGCAGCAAATTTTCTTGGAATACCACTTTTTAAATATATTGGTGGTTTAAAATCACATATTCTTCCTACCCCTATGTGCAATGTGATAAACGGTGGTGAACATGCAGATAACAATCTTGACATACAGGAGTTTATGATAATACCAAAGATTTCTAAGAAAAAAGAAAGAAATTTTAAGGAAGCAATAAGGGCTGCTGCTGAAACATTTCATTCATTGAAGAAGATTTTGAAAGAAAAAGGATTTTCAACAGGTGTAGGTGATGAAGGTGGTTTTGCACCAAACCTTCCTTCAAATGAAGAGGCAATAAAACTTATATGCGAGGCAATTGAAAAAGCAGGATATAAACTCGGAGAAGATATCTATATTGGTCTTGATTGTGCGGCAAGCAGTTTCTATGAAGATGGAATTTATCATTTTGAAGGGAAGAAATTAAAATCAGATGATATGATAAGGATATACGAAGAATGGATAAAAAAATATCCGATAATCTTAATAGAAGATGGACTTGCTGAAGATGATTGGAATGGATGGAAAAATCTTAATAGAGAGATAGGGAAAAAAATTCAGATAGTTGGTGATGATATTTTTGTTACGAATATAAAAAAGATAAAAGAAGGAATTATGGAAGGTATTGCAAATTCAGTCCTGATAAAATTGAACCAGATAGGAACATTAACTGAAACAATAGATGCAATAGAATATGCTCATAAAGCAGGATGGAAAACGGTTGTATCTCACAGGTCAGGTGAGACAGCAGATACAACAATAGCACATCTTGCAGTTGGTATGAATACCGGTCAGATAAAAACAGGTTCACTTTCAAGGTCTGAAAGAATAGAAAAATACAATGAACTTATAAGGATTGAGGAGGAGTTAGAAAAGACTGCATCATTCGGTGAATAAAAAATACATTTTTCTTTACATATTCCTGATAGGATTTTTTATATATTTTTTATTTGGAAAATATGGTATATTTGATATTGTAAAATTGGAAATGGAGAGAAGAAACCTTGAAAAGAAACTCTTAACATTAGAAGCAGGTATGATTATAATGAAACATAAGATAAATTTGATTGAAAGCTCTGTGAAGGAAAAAGAAAGGATAGCAAGAGAGAGATTGGGTATGATAAAAGAAGGAGAAAAAATATTAATATTTAAGGAGGATTGATGGAAAAGATAGTAGAATGTGTTCCTAATTTTTCTGAAGGAAGGGATATGGGAATAATAAAGGCAATAACAGATGAGATTGAAAAGGTTCAGGATGTTTATCTCCTTGATGTAGACCCCGGTAAGGAAACAAATAGAACAGTAGTAACATTTGTAGGTTCACCTGAAGGTGTAAAATTAGCGGCATTCAATGCAATAAAAAAAGCATCCGAGCTTATAGATATGCGTAAACATAAAGGAGCACATCCAAGGATGGGTGCAACTGATGTATGCCCTTTTGTCCCGGTTAAAGGTGTCACAATGGAAGATTGTGTTAAGATAGCAAGGGAACTTGGCGAAATGGTAGCAAATGAATTGAATATACCTGTTTATCTGTATGAAGAAGCAGCGACAAATGAAGAAAGAAGAAACCTTGCAAATATAAGGGAAGGTGAGTATGAAGGTTTACCGGAGAAGATAAAAAAGCCTGAATGGTATCCTGATTTTGGTAAACCTGAATTCAATCCTAAATCCGGTGCAACGATTATCGGTGCAAGGGAATTCTTAATTGCATACAATATAAATCTAAACACAAGGAATAAGAAGATTGCAAACAGAATTGCCCAGAATTTAAGGGAGAAAGGAAAGATAGTAAAAGACAAAGATGGGAACAAGATAGAAGTTCCGGGTCTTTTAAGGGCAGTGAAGGCAATAGGATGGTATATACCTGAATATGGATATGCACAAATTTCAGTAAATCTTGTAAATTACAAGATAACCCCGCTCTATAAACTCTATGAATCTGCTTCTTTGCTTGCGGAAGAAGAGGGGGTTAAGGTTATTGGAAGTGAACTTGTTGGTTTGATACCAAAAGAAGCACTCATAGAGACAGGAAAATATTACTTAAGGAAACAGGGTTTATCAAGCGGTGTTCCTGAAAAAGAACTTATACATATTGCTGTTCTTTCTCTTGGTTTAAATCATACAAGCCCTTTTAAACCTGAAGAGAAAATTATAGAATACAGAATAAAGAAAGAAAAACTTGTCTCAATGAAGATAACAGATTTTATGGATGAATTATCAACTGATTCACCCGCACCGGGTGGTGGTTCTGTTGCTGCATTATGCGGTTCACTCGGTTCTTCTTTATGTTCAATGGTTGCAAATCTGACATTCGGCAAAAAAGGATATGAGAGTTATAATGATGATATGATAGAGATAGCGGAAAAGGCACAGGTTTTAAAGGATAGTTTTCTTGAGCTCGTTGAAAGAGATACGGATGCATTTAATGAAGTGATGAATGCAATGAAACTACCAAAAAATACAGATGAGGAGAAAAAGATAAGGGAGGAAAAGATTCAGGAAGCGACAAAGAAGGCAACCCTTGTTCCACTTGAAACATTGAAGAAAACAAGGGGGATAATAGAGATTGCAGAGATACTTGCTGAAAAAGGTAATAAAAATTCTATAAGTGATGCAGGTGTTGCTGCAATAAATGCAATAACAGCGGCAGAAGGTTCTTATATGAATGTTATAATCAATCTTGCAGGAATAAATGATAAAGAATTTAAGGAAAAGATAAACAAAGAGGCAGAAGAAATACTGGATGATGTTAGAAGGAAAGGTAAAGAGGTGAGTGATAAGGTTATAGAATATTTGAAGAAACAGATTTAGGGGGTGAGTTTGAAAAAAAAGCTTATTCTTAATTTTTTTGTTTATAATTTCCTGCAATAATCAAGTCAAAGAAATAAGTATTAAGATTATTCCTGAAAAGCCAACGGTAGACGATACTGTAAAGCTCAAATTTTCAAGAAATTTCACAGGATATATCTGGATTGCAGAACTTTCAGAAGGTGCGTTGAGAAGGACAATACCAAATGTTAAGTTTATAAAAAATAAGAAAGAATACTTATTTAAACCGGATAAAAAGACTGCATTTATTTTATTTACACTTGAAGAAAAAGATAGTTTTTTAAGGGATACATCTTTTCATATTTTATTCTATGAAGAGGACGGAAAACCGAGGCCTTTCGCCTATTCTATGTTAAGTGCTTTTGAAGAATACGAAGAAGAAAAGAAGTTTGAATTATGGGAAAAAGAGAGAGAATATTATCCTGAACATTATGATTTTCTATCTTTAAAATATTCTAATAGGTTTTATAAAGGTGAGATAAATAAAGAAGATGTGATAAAAGAGATTAAAGAAATGTTAAAAAAAGAAAAAGATAATCCATCTTTTCTTTATAATGGAATAATTATTTCCAATGTTATAAAGGATTCATCACTTATTGAAGAATTATCAAAAATAATTGATAAAAAAGAAGAATCTAACTATAAATACATTGCTACAATTTATTCTAAGCTTTATAATCAAAATTATAAAATAAATGAAAGGGATAAATATATAAAAAGAATAAAGATGGATGGAGTGGATTTTTTTATCCCACAATTCAGGTCTTTTGTTTTGACAAGGTTTTCAAGATTTGCAGAATTTGATACAATGATTAATTACATAAAGTAAAGGGAAAAGGAAGGATTTTTATGGCTTGAAGAGGTTATTTTTCTTATAAGATATTATAATTATTTTTCTAAAAAGGAATATAAAGAGATAGATGAGATTGTATCAAAACTTGAAAAATTGATAAATGATGAAGAATATCTGAGGAAAAGTTATCTATTTTTTAATGGATATCCTTATAATTATCATGAATATATTATAGGTAAAAAAGCACAGATATATGATATACTTTCAGACTATTTTGATAAAAAAGGAGATACTGAAAAGGCAACACATTATATAAATCTGATTAAAGAAGATGTCAAAGAGAATATTTATTTTGATGAAAAATTTTATTACAAAAAGGCAGAAAGGCTTAAGAAAGCAAAAAAGATTCAGGATGCACTAAAAATCTATGGATATCTTTATTTCATCTATGATAAAGAAGATGCAAGAGATTCTATAAAGGTTTTATGCAAAGATGATTTTGAAAATAAATTAAAAAAAATAGAAGAAATTGTTAAGAAAGAATTTGCGCTTGCCCCTGATTTCGAAGGTATTACAGCATCAGGTGAAAAATTCAGGTTATCCGAAAACAAAGGTAAGATTATTGTTTTTAATTTTTGGTCAATAAATTGTAATCCTTGTGTGAAGGAGATACCTGAATTGAATGAAATTGTTGAAGAATTTAAGAATAATAATGATGTTATTTTTATTGCAGTTACATATGATAAGAAAGAAGATATTGAAAAATTTTCAGAAGGAGTAGAATTTAAATATAAAATAGTTATCACTGATAGTGACATTTTTAAAAAATATCGTGTATTTGCAATACCTGCACATATGATAATTAATAGTAAAGGTTGTATTGTATTCAGACAGAATGGATACACAGAAGATCTAAAGGAAAAAATCTTAAATAAAATTAACAGACTAATTGTGAAAAGGTAAAATTTACAGTAAATTTTTGTGTCTTGAGCACAAAATCTGAAAATTCCATTAGGTATCATAATTAACAAATTAATATAAAATTATTTCGGTTGAATGTCTCTATTTATCTATTTTTCTTCAAAAGTTGAAAGTTTATGACTGACCCCAATTATTCTTTCTTTATCAGTTCTTTGAAAAGATGGTTTGCAATAACAAGCCTTTGTATCTGATTTGTTCCTTCGTAAATCTGGGTTATTTTTGCATCTCTCATCATCTTCTCAACAGGATATTCCCTTATATATCCATAACCACCAAAAATCTGGACAGCGTCTGTTGTAACCTTCATTGCAACATCGCTTGCAAACATCTTTGCCATTGCGGATAGTTTACCTGCATCTTTCTTATCGCTATCAACATACCTTGCAGCAGTATAAGTCAAAGCCCTTGCAGCCTCTATCTGTGTAGCCATATCTGCAAGCATGAATTGTATACCTTGAAACTCTGATATTTTCTGTTTAAATTGAATCCTTGTATTTGAATAAGCAAGTGCTTCTTCTAAGGCACCCTGGGCTATACCTACTGCCTGTGCTGCAACCCCAACCCTTGTTTTATCAAATGTTTTCATTGTTACAATAAAACCAAATCCTTCCTTGGAAATCAAATTCTCTTTTGGTATCCTGCAATCTTCGAAAACAAGTTCCCTTGTCATAGAAGACCTTATACCCATCTTATGTTCCTTCTTACCAAAAGAGAAGCCTTTTGTTCCTTTTTCAACGATAAATGCAGAAAGACCCCTTTCCCCTCTTTCAGGGTCAGTTGATGCAATTACAACATAAACATCCGCAACACCACCATTGGTTATAAATATTTTATTACCATTTAAGACATAATCATTACCATCTTTAATTGCCTTTGTCTTGACATTTCCAGCATCAGAACCTGCTTCAGGTTCGGTTAATGCAAAAGCAGCAAAGAATTCACCACTTGCAATCTTTGGCAGATATTTCTTTTTTTGTTCTTCATTCCCAAATAAAATTATAGGTGTAGCACCAAGACCATTTGCTGAATAACTTGTTGCAAATCCACCATCAATCCTTGATATCTCTTCTGTTGCAACAACCATTCCCATGATTCCAAGACCTAAGCCTTCGTATTCTTCAGGGATGAAAACCCTTAATAAATCAAGTGAACCCGCTTCTTTTAATAGAGCTTCAGGAAATTCTTCCTTTTCATCAAGTTCCTGCCTTACCGGTTTTAACTTTTCTTCTGCAAATTTTCTTGCAACCTCTTTTATCATAATTTCTTCTTCTTTGAGATTGTAATAGTGATGCATTTATCCCTCCGTTTTTAGTGTCTGAAACTTCTTCTATGTGTAAATATCAATGCAATATCTTTTTCATTGCAAGCCTCTATAACTTCCTTGTCTCTTATAGAACCACCTGGTTCAATTATTGCAGTGATACCTGCTTCAGCCGCTATATCAACTGTATCTCTAAAAGGTAAAAATCCATCCGAGGCAAGGACACATCCACCTGTGTATTTACCCTGATTGTGTGCCTTATTTATTGCTATTTCTGCCGAACCTATCCTTGAAGGTTGACCTGAACCGATACCGAATGTCATATATTTTGATGCTATAACAATCCCATTCGATTTAACCCATTTCACAACCTTCCATGCAAATATTGCTGCTTCCATTTCGGATTCAGTAGGTTCTCTATCTGATACAACCTCCCATTTTGTTGGGTCTTCTATTTCATAATTACCTTCCTGAACCAGGAGACCACCGGCGATTTTCTGGATAACAATGTATGGCTTATTTAAAGGCTTAGATAAATCAACCTTCAAAACCCTTAGATTTTTCTTTGTTTTGAAAACGTTAAGGGCATCTTCTTCAAAATCCGGTGCTATAATGACCTCAAAAAACATAGAAGACATGTCATTTGCTGTGAGCAAATCAACTGGTTTATTAAATGCTACTATTCCACCAAATGCTGAAACAGGGTCTGTAATATATGCTTTATTGAATGCATCATTAACGTTATCGCCACAGGCAACACCGCATGGCGTAGAATGTTTAATTATTGCACAGGAAGGTTTATCAAACTCAAGGACAATATTCAATGCAGTATCTGCATCGACATAATTATTATAAGACATTTCTTTTCCATTTAACTGGATTGCATTGGTTAATGAAAATCTTTCTTCTTTCCATTCGTAGAGAGACGCCTTCTGATGCGGATTTTCTCCATATCTTAAGTCCTGAATTTTTTTGAGATTAAGAGAAAATATCACAGGCATATCTTCCATCTTTTTCGATATACCACTTTCTTTTGAAAGATAACTTGCTATCAGTGAATCATACTCAGAGGTTAGATAAAAGACTTTCAGCGCCTTTTCAATTCTGAACTGTAGAGGTATCTTACCCCCATTAAGTTCAAACTCATTCATAAAATCTCTGTAATCATTTTCATCTGTCAGGACAAGACAGGAGGAGTAGTTTTTAGCAGCTGCCCTCAGTAAACTTACCCCACCTATATCAATCAATTCAATCATTTTTTCATTATCAAGGTTTTCAGATAATCCTTTTTCAAAAGGATAAAGATTTACAACAACAAGGTCAATCGGAAGTATATTTTTCTCTTTGAGTTCAATCATATGCGTTTCGTTTGTCCTGTTTGCCATGATACCGGCAAAAATATTCGGATGTAATGTTTTGACTCTCCCACCAATCATCTCATCAGTTTCGGTATAATCGGATATACTTAAGACATTCTTTATTCCATTATCGGTTAAAAATTTATATGTCCCGGATGTTGATAGTATGTTCACACCATTTTTTTCAAGGAACTTAGCAAGTTCCAGTATGCCTTCTTTGTTTGCTGTGCTTATTAATGCGTTTTTTATCTCTATCATTTTCCCTCCAATATTTTTTTTATTATTTCAAGCTGTGTTATTATTTCGTCAAAACCTGCTTTTTTAAAATGAAATTTTTTCCTTGCACCTTCTATTGATAGACCTTCATCGTATAGAAGAGACTTTATCTTTTTTAGTATTTCAATATCTTCTTTTGTATAAAGCCTCCTTTTCCCGGATGTTCTTTGAGGATTTATCTCCTTGAATTTTTTTTCCCAGAACCTTATTGTGGATTTTGGGACATTCAATATTTCAGATACTTCCTTTATTGAATAAAAGAATTTCTCTATCAATCTTCCCCCTTCAATGTTCTCTTCATAAGTTTTTTGATTGAATTTTCAGGCTTTTCATTTTCAAATAAAACCTTGTAAACCTCTTCTGCTATAGGTAATTCAACACGATACTTTTTTGAAAGTTTCTTTACTGAAAGAGTTGTGTTAACACCCTCTGCAACTTCTTTCATATCTTTTAATATATCCTGAATCTTTCTCCCTTTCCCGAGTTCTCTACCGACATAATGATTCCTTGAAAAATCACTGAATGCTGTAACTATCAAATCCCCTGTTCCTGAGAGACCATTGAAGGTTTCAATCCTTCCACCCATTGCAACACCAAGTCTTTTCATCTCTGCGAGTGCCCTTGTTATTAATGCTGCTTTTGCATTCATACCAAGATTAAGGCCATCAACAATTCCAGCTGCTATAGCGTAGATATTTTTTAAAGAACCACCAAGTTCTACACCGGTTATATCTTTAGAGGTATAAATCCTTATGAATTCACTTGAAAAACATTTCTGAACCTTCCTTGCAAGTTCAAGTCTTTTTGATGATGCAACAAGCGTTGTTGGAACACCCATTGCGACTTCCCTTGCAATAGATGGTCCTGAAAGAGTAGTTATGTTTTTCGTCGGAATATTATTTTCTATAATCTGGGATATTCTTCTTAATGTCCTTGGTTCAATCCCTTTTGAAAGTGATACAATAATCTGTTTTTTATTGTAGTATTTAGAAATCATTTTTGTTATATTGTCAATTGTGTGGGATGGCAACGCAATGAATATAAATTCCTTTCCCTTTATTTCGTCTATATCATTTGTGATATTTATTTCCTCCGGAATCTTATATCCCGGAAGAAAATCAACATTCTCTCTCTTATCTTTTATTTTTTTTACCCTATCTTCAAAATATTCATAAATCGTAGTTTTAACACCAATTTTATGAAGATATAGACTGAAGGCTGTGCCCCAGTTCCCTGCACCTATAACTATAACTTCCATAATAAAAATTATAAAGTGATTTTAAAAAAAAATCAATAAAAATTTTATATTGACTTCAAAAGATAAAAATATAATTATATTATATGGAAGTTTATATCGGGACTTCGGGATGGAAATATTTCTGGAATGAAGGGAATTCACTTGATTGGTATGTTGAAAATACAGGTCTAAATGCTATTGAACTTAATGCATCTTTTTATAGGTTCCCTTTCAGGAATATGATTAAATCATGGAGAGAAAAGGGGAAATCTTTAAAGTGGTGCATAAAGGTATCAAGGCAGGTTAGTCATATACATAAATACAGTGAAGAATCAGTTGAAATTTTCAGGAGATTCAGAGGATTATTTGAACCAATGGAAGATATTATCTGTTACTATTTATTCCAGTTACCCCCAAAGATGGATACTGGGTATATTAATGTTATTGAAAATTTTCTCAGGAAAATTTCAATGGATGAAAAGATTGCTATTGAACCAAGAAATAAGGAATGGTTTAAAGAAGATATATATGAATGGGCAAAGGATAAAAAAATCACATTTGTTTCGGTTGATGCCCCGGGTCTTCCAAGAGAGATTGTAAACACAAGTGGAACAATCTATCTGAGGTTTCATGGAAGAGAAGGCTGGTATCAGCATAATTATACAAAGAGAGAGCTTAATGAAATAAAAGAAATTATCGTTAAAAAATCACCTGAAAAAGTTTTTTTGTTTTTTAATAATGATATAGATATGCTTTCAAATGCCCAACTTATGAATAGCATATTTTTTTCAATTTGAAAAACTTATTTATCCTAAAGACAGATTTATCACATTATTATAAAAAAATAGTCATTATGGACTACTAAGATATGTCAAATTTAGAGTAGGAATTATATAAGCATTTTCAAAATTTATAATAGATTTTTATTTTGTTATCCGTGATTACCTTACATTAAAAATTGACATTTTCTATGTTCTTGATGAATTTTATTATTAATTAAAGATTGAATAAAAATCAACATTTTAGGGACAGGGCAAAAAGTGCGACATCGCAAGATGTCATTCCGAATCTTTCGAAGAAAGGTGTGGGAACCCCTTCCTTTATTTGTCATTGCGAGTCGCTTAGCGACGTGGCAATCCCATCCTTTCCAATTCTTTTAGACACCGAGATTACCACGCATTAAGTTTAGAAATTATGTAATAATACTCAATGCTCGTAATGACTTCTCGTAATAGAAAAGTTGAAAGTTTATGACTGACCCCAACTTTTTAATTATTTTTTAATTTATCCTTGACATAATTGATAAAAAGATATTATATTAAATGATGAACAATAAAGAAATTAAATCTGTCTATAAATATATGAAAGGAGGTATTAATGTTATTGTCTGATATTATTACGAAGGATAAGATTATTATGAATCTGAAAAATAATACGAGAGATGGCGTTATTAAAGAGATGGTCAAACATCTTAATAATCTTAAATTGGTAAATGATGTTGATGATTTTGTAAAGAAAATAATTGATAGAGAAAATATTGAGAGCACTGGTATTGGGGATGGTATTGCCCTTCCGCACGCAAGAGGCGATGTTAAAAAAATATCAGTAGTTCTCGGAATATCAAAAGATGGGATTGATTTTAATGCGGTTGATAAAAAACCGGTAAATCTTGTATTTCTAATTGCTGCTCCAAACGATGTTAAGAAAGAATATTTACAGGTTATTGCAAAGATAGCAAAGATGTTAAAAACAAAAAACTATAGATCAGAACTTATTAATGCAAAAAATGTTGATGATGTGATGAATGTGCTTTATTCTTTTGATGAAAAATTCCCAGTTGAGATGGAGGTAAAGACAAAAAAGGGTAGGAGCGTATTTAAAGAAGAAAAAAAATAAAAATGGGAATAGTATTTGGTCCTGTTCCTTCTCGTAGATATGGTTTATCACTCGGTCTTGACATAATTCCTAAAAAAACCTGTTCTTTTAATTGTGTTTTCTGCGAAGTTGGTATTACTAACAATATTACATCCGAGAGAAAAAATTTTATAAAACTTGAAGATTTAAAGATTGAACTTGAAAAATTTTTCACAGAGGATATCAGGGTGGATTTTATAACATTTGCAGGTTCGGGTGAACCCACTCTAAATTCAGAAATTGGTAGTATGATAAGATATCTTAAAAAGAAATACAACAGTATTCCTGTTGTTGTTCTAACCAATGGTTCTCTTCTATGGATGAAAGAAGTAAGAGAAGAACTATTATATGCAGATATTGTAGAGCCTTCGTTGAATGCTGTTGATGAAGATACCTTTATTAAAATTTCAAGACCAGAAAAAAATATAATCTTCCCTTTATACCTTGAAGGTTTGATAAAATTTAGAGAAGAATTTAAAGGTAAATATTTTCTTGAGATATTTCTTGTTAAAGGCATAAATGATAATTTTGAAAATATAAACAGATTCATAGAAATAATAAGAAAGATAAATCCTGATAGAATTCATCTTAATACAATAGACAGACCACCACAGCTTGATTTTGAACCTGTAAGTGAAGAAGTAATGATAAGATTTAAGGAAAATATCGGTGAAAAAGCAGAGATAATTTCAAAATTCAAAGGTAATAAAATGGGTATAGACATTGAAAATTTAATTTTGAAGACAATAAAAGTAAGACCTTTAAGGAAAGAAGATATATATCTTATGGTAAAAAAAGACAGGAAGGAAATAGACAAGACGATTTTATTATTAAAAGAAAAAGGGAGTATAAAGGAGGTAATATATAATGGAGAGGAATATATTCAAGGCGTATGATATTAGAGGTGTATATCCTGATGAATTAAATGAAGAAGACGCTTATTTGATTGGCAGGGCTCTTGCTGAATACTTCCCTGAAGAGAAAATTGTAGTGGGTTACGATGCAAGACCATCTTCTTTGCCTTTGTTAGAAAATCTCAAAGATGGTATTAACGATTCAGGTAAGGATGTAATTAATATTGGTCTTGTTACAACCCCTATGGTTTCATTTGTTGTAGGTATAACAAGATATCCGGGTGTAATGATAACTGCTTCCCATAACCCAAAAGAATATAATGGTTTTAAGATAATAGGTAGTGATGTTTTATCTATAGGGCTTGAATTTGGGCTTGATAAAATTATGGATGTTGCTTTGAATAAAAGATTTAATAAGAAAATTAAAGGTAAAACTGAAAAACAGGATTTTATCGATGAGTATGTGAAATTCTTAAAATCAAATCTTAATTTAAAGAATGAATTAAAATTTGTCATAGATGCTTTCAATGGTTCTACACCTGTTGTTCTTGAAAATTTCTTAGATAAACTTCATGTTAATGTCAAAAGGTTAAATTTTGAAATAGATGGTAGTTATCCCAAACACGCTCCAAATCCCTTGCAAAGAGAGAACCTGAACGAGATTTCACAAATTATGAAAAACTCTGACTACAGATTTGGTGTATGTTTTGATGGAGATGGTGATAGATGTGTATTTGTTGATGAGAAAGGAGAGATGGTTCTTCCTGACCTTATAACAGCATTCCTTGCGAGGGAAATAGATATAAAGGGTGAATATGTTATTGTTGATGTAAGGACTTCAAGGGATGTATGGAAGGAGATTATAAAACTTGGTGGAAGGCCTGAGAGGGTAAAGGTCGGTCATGCATACGCAAGGAGAAAATTGAAAGAATTAAATGGTGTGTTTGGTGGAGAGCTTGCAGGACATTATTATTTCAGGAATATGTTCTATGCGGATAGTGGAATACTTGCATTCGTGAATTTTATTAATTATATTTCAGGGATACCAGAAGATAAAAGTTTTTCAGAATTGGTTGGTGAACTGAGAAAACATTACTCAACAGGTGAGATAAATTTTCATACAGAAAAGAAAGATGAAATTATAAATAAAATAAGGGAGAATTTTAAAGATGGTAAAATTTCAGAACTTGATGGATTAACGATAGAATATGATAACTGGTGGTTCAATATTAGAAAATCAAATACAGAACCACTACTGAGACTTATCATTGAATCCGAAAAAAAGGATATACTTGAAGAAAAACTTAGCGAGATAAAAAAAATTATAGATTCATTTCAATGATATATAAAGAGATTGCTCCTTATTATGATTTATTGATGAAGAATATAGACTATGAAAGATGGACTTCTTATTTATTACACATTGCAAAAGTATATTCTATCCAACTCACATATGTCTGCGACCTTGGGGCTGGAACAGGTAACAGTTCCATACCGATTGTAAATAATTTTAATAATTTTGTATTTCTTGATAAATCATTTTATATGCTTAGAGAAGCAATAAAGAAAAAGCCAGATGGTCTTATGATAGTTGGGGATTTTAGGAATCTTCCACTTAAAAGGGAATTTACTCTTGTTTATTCACTTTTTGATAGTCTTAATTATCTGATAAATGAAGAAGAACTGAGGAATTGTTTTAAGGAAGTGTGGAGGATTTTATTGCCGGATGGTTTTTTTATTTTTGATATGAACACAGTAAAAGGAATAAAAGTTATTGCACTTGAAGGTGAAAAAACTGAAGAAATTGATGGAATTTACTCAATATGGAGATACAAATTGCAGGATGATATAATAACACTTTATCTTACTTTATTTGTTAAGCAGAAGAATAATTATAAAAGGATAGACGAGATACATCAGGAAAGAGGATATGAACCTGAAATGGTTAATGAGTTATTAGAGTCAGCAGGTTTCCAGGTTATTGCAAACTACAATTGTTTTAAGATGGAAAAAGCAAATAAAAATTCCAAAAGGATAATGTATGTTGTTAAGAAAAAAAATTTTTGAAAAGGAGGAATAAATGGAAGAAAAAACCTACTGGTCTGGTAGATTATCATTTGTCCTTGCAGCTATTGGTTCTGCAATTGGTCTTGGAAATGTATGGAGATTTCCTTACATCTGTTACAAGTATGGTGGTGGTGCATTTCTATTTGCTTACTGTGATAGGAATTCCTCTGTTGATACTTGAATTTGGAATAGGTTATAAATTCAAGGGTTCAGCACCATTTTCGCTTTCACAGATAAAGTTAGGAAAGACAAATTTTGAGTGGCTTGGATGGTTTGCTATTCTTGTTGGTTTCTGTATAACTACATATTATTCTGTTATAATGGGATGGTCTTTTGATTATCTTTTCTATTCTATAAAAACAATGTGGGGAGAAAATCCTAAGAATTTCTTTTATAATAATGTTCTTGGTCTTACAGATTCTGTGTTTAATCTTGGGAAAATACAATGGCACATAATAACAGGGCTTATCTTAAGTTGGATCTGGATAATTCTTTCAATATGGAAAGGTGCAAAAACAGTTGGTAAGGTGGTTTATGTTACTGTTACCTTACCCTGGTTACTCTTAATTGTATTTGTAATAAGAGGATTAACACTTCCAGGGGCTTTTGAAGGTATTAAATATTATCTTACACCCGAATGGAATAAGCTCCTTTCACCCGAACTATGGCAGGCTGCAATTTCTCAATGTTTCTTTTCCCTTACGGTTGGTTTCGGTGTAATGATTGCTTATGCAAGTTTCCTTCCCCCAAAATCTGATATTGTTAATAATGCTTTTATAATAGGGCTTGCAGATGCTTCAACTGCATATATTGCTGGTTTTGCTGTTTTTTCAACACTTGGATACTATGCGAATAGTATGGGTGTTTCAGTCGCAGATGTGATGAAAAGTGGTCCTGAACTTGCTTTTTGCACATATCCAACAATAATAAGTAGACTTCCACTTTCTCCACTTTTTGGAATCTTGTTTTTTATAATGCTTTTAACACTTGCAATAGATTCTGCATTTTCCCTTGTTGAAGGCGTTTCTGCCAGTTTTATTGACAAATTCAAATTTAAAAGATGGAAATCAAATATAGGTGTTGCAATAGTCGGTTTTTTAATAGGTATAATTTATACAACTGGTGCTGGTTTATACTGGCTTGACATAATGGATTACTTTATGAATAATTTCGGACTATTTATGGTTGGTTTCCTTGAATGTATTGCTATTGCATATTTTTATAAGTCTGAAAATCTAAGATTGTTTCTTAACGATGTTTCTGAGAGGAAAATCGGTAAATGGTGGAATATATCTATTATACTGATAGTTCCGCTGGCTTCAATAATCCTGCTTTTAGTTTCATTAATAGAAAGAATAAAATCGCCTTATGAAGGTTATCCAAGGACAGCAGAAGCATTTGGATGGGGTTCTTTGATTTTATTCCTGATTCTTTCGTTTATATTTTCGAGGTTAACAAAGGAGGAGAAATGAATATTGGTGGATGGATTACTTTCATCTTTGTAACAATCATTCTATTCGGTGGGATTATTCATTCTATTTTTATAATGATGAAAAAGAAAGGAGATTAGGTGGATAAAAGACTTGATTTTATATTCAAGAGAAGGTCTATAAGGGAATATAAAAAAGGATATGATGTAAAAGATGAAGATATTACTGCTATACTTGAAGCAGGAATGGCAGCACCATCTGGAAGGAATTTGAAACCATGGCATTTCATAGTTGTAAAGGATAAAGAAACCCTAAAGAAAATATCGGATATTTTACCAAATGCCCCTATGATGAAAAACGCTTCTTTATGTTTTGCGATATGTGGAGATACTAAGATTTCCGAAATACTATGGGAACAAGATTGTGCTGCCGCAACAGAAAATATGCTTCTTGCAATTGCAAATATAGGTCTTGGAGGTGTTTGGATAGGTGTTCATCCGAGGATAGAAAGGAAAAAACCATTAAAAGAATTGTTCGGAATACCTGATGGTATTGAGGTCTTTTCACTTATTGCTGTTGGATACCCTGATGAGTTAAAAGAACCCAGGACCCAGTTTGACCCGGAAAGGGTTCATTTTGAAAAATGGTAATTATTTTTCTATAAAGAATGCTGACTATTGATGATAATCAATGGTTATAAGAAATATTACTTTTTAATTGCAAGTGCAAAAAGTTCTTTTGCGTTTTCGTCAAATGGATTCCCTTCTATATCACCATAGAGTATAATATCTTCAATACCTGATTGTCTTAAAAGTGTTTTTATCTCTAATCCTGAATATAATTTAAATTTTGTCTTTAACTCTCTTTTTCTGGAATCTATCAAAATCCATCTTGTTTCAATTTTTGACCAGTCGTCAATAATCTTAGTTTCCTTTAGAATTAATTTATTTTCTTTAGAAAACCAGCTTTTACTGCAGAAATTTCTTAAAAATATCTCTTTTGATATCAATCTCAGTAATAATTTTCCTCCTGTTCTTAACGAACGGACAAGGTTTTTCAGAACACGAAAATCATCTTCACCTTCGGTTAGGAAGCAAAATGGAATTGCGTAATTTATAATAATGTCAAAATATTCAGAACGGGCGAAGTTTTTGAGATTTTCGATTGATATATCAAGTGGAATTTTCTCTTTATTACAAAGCTTGTTAGCCTTCTCAAGAGGTGTTTTTATTGAATCAACTGCAACGACTTTATACCCTCTTTTTGCTAATTCAATTGAATATTGGCAGTTTCTTGATGCGAAATCACAAATTCGACTATTTTCATTTATACCCAGTAATTTGATGATTTTTGAAACTTCTTCTTTTATTATATTTTCATCTTTTTCTATATTTAGCAATTCAAAGATTTCATTAGAATTAAACCACTCACTCATATTATTTATATAAATTAAAACTAAAAAATGTCAAGGAATTTTTTCTATATAAGACTTGACAAAATATTTAATTGTTATATATTTATAATTGACGCGAGGTGGAGTAGCGGTAACTCGTTGGGCTCATAACCCAAAGATCGTGGGTTCGAATCCCACCCTCGCAATTTTTTTATCAATGGGCTCAAAACTTAATTATGAGTTTTTCGAACATACAGCGGATATTGGAATTATAGTCGAAGGAAAATCTCTTGAAGAATTAATAGAAAATTTAGTTTTAGTATATTCAGATTTGACAACGGATTTTTCGAAATTGAAGGCTTCAATTAATATGAAATTAAAATTACCCTATGAGGGTATTGAAGATGGAATAATAAAGTTAATAGAAGAAATTATATTTTTATTTGAAACAAAGAAATTTTTACCAAAGAAGTGTTCGGTGAAAATTAAAGAGAATGAGATTTTTTGTGATTTAAAAGGAGATATATTTGATATTTCAAAACACCCACAAAAATTTATTATAAAGGCTATCACATACCATCAGTTCAAGATTGAAAATCAAAAAAATAAATGGATTTTAAGGGCTGTTTTTGATGTCTAAAATATATTAAATAATAATCTTAACACTGTAAAACAAAAATAAGGGATTCAGGTTTAATAAAGTTAACATTTAAGTCAGACTAACAACCAGTTATCATAGTTTATATATTAATTTATGGAATCTTTAATAACTAAAAGTTCCTTATAAATTCTCAAAGTTAATAATCTTGCAATCAGACTTCTACAAATTTTTGTTATGAAAGCCTTGACAAATTTTATAACGAATATATATTTAAATTATGAAAATGAATTTCAATTTCGAAATGGATAAATGGAACAAATACAAAAAAGAGAAGAAGTTTAAGAATTCTGATAAAAGAAAATTTATAATAATGTATTTTTTAAGTAAAGATAAACATTACAGTGTTGAAGAATTGTATGAAGAGATGAAGAAGGATGGTATTAAGGTGAGTTATTCCACTATTTACAGGACATTGAAGAATCTTAAAGAAAGTGGGATAGCGAATGAGATTGAAATTGGTGATGGCTTTATAAGGTTTGAGCCTGCCCATAATGGTCTTCATCATGACCATTTTATTTGTGAAAAATGTGGTAAAATTGTTGAATTCTATGATGATGAAATAGAAAAAATTCAAGAGATGATAGCAAAAAAATATAAATTTGAGATAAATTCACACAAACTTGAAATATTTGGTATATGTGAAAAGTGCAGGAGGAAAAATGAAAAAAGAACTGATAAATGTTGAAGAAGGAAAAGATGTAAAGGTAGTTGAGATTCAGGGTGGACATGGGTTGAAGAAAAGACTTGAATCAATAGGAATAATACCAGATGTTATTATAAGGAAGATTTCGAATCAGGTTATGAAAGGACCTGTTGTTATTAAGGTTGGAACAACACAGGTTGCAATTGGATATGGAATGGCAAGAAAGATAATAGTTGAAGAGATTGAATCTAAAGATGAAGAATATTAAGAAAATCCTTCTTGTAGGTAATCCTAATGTGGGTAAAAGTGTTATTTTCTCAAGGCTTACCGGTGTTGATGTTATTGTCTCAAATTATCCTGGGACAACTGTTGAATTCTGTAAAGGTGATGTCTGTAAAGGTAATGAAAAGATAGAGGTTATAGATGTTCCAGGGACATATTCTTTAGAGCCATCTTCACCTGCTGAGGAAGTCGCAGTAAATATGATAAATAAAGCAATTGAAGATAAGGATAGCATAATAATAAATGTTATTGATGCAACAAACCTTGAAAGGAATCTTAATCTAACATTGCAGATTCTGAAGCTTGATATTCCTGTGATAATCGTTTTAAATCTATGGGATGAGATAAAACATATTGGTATAAGTATTGATGTAAAAAAACTTGAAGAAATCCTTGGTGTTCCAATCTTTACAACATGTGCCATATCAGGTGAAGGTATTAAAGAACTTGCAGAGAATCTGCATTTAGCAAGGAAAGGTAATTATCAATTTTCAGGGAACAGATGGAAGGAGGTTGGGAAAATAGTAGAAAAGGTTCAGAGGATAACCCATAAACACCATACATTCCTTGAAAGATTATCAGACCTTACTATTCATCCTGCTACAGGAATTCCAATCTCTATTATTCTTATTTTTGTCTTCTTTTATCTTGTAAGATTCACAGGTGAAAATCTGATAAGATTTATATTTGACCCCATCTTTAATAAAGTATTGATTCATCCATTAAATTTTTTATCAGGTATTTTATCTTTTAACAATATAATACATAATATTTTTATAGGTGAACTTATAAATGGGAGGATAGATTACAGGATGTCTTTTGGTCTTTTAACAACAGGCATTTATGTTGAGTTTGCACAGGTTTTACCATATGTTTTTGCATTTTATCTTGTCTTGAGTTTCCTTGAAGATTCTGGTTATCTTCCAAGGCTTGCAGTTATTTTTGACAGGATTATGCATACTGTAGGTTTACATGGAATGGGGATAGTCCCGATGCTGCTTGGTTTTGGATGTAATGTTCCGGGTATAATGGGAACAAGGATACTTGAGACAAAGAGAGCAAGGTTCATTGCTTCGACATTAATGTCTGTATCTATACCCTGTATGTCCTTAACGGCAATGATATTTGCTCTTTTAGGAAGATACGGTCCTAAAGGAATTTTACCAGTTTATACAACACTATTTGCTATATGGCTTTTAGGTGGAATTTTTTTGAAATTTTTTTCAAAGGGAGAAATTCCCGAGATTTTTATAGAGATACCACCTTATAGAGTTCCATATTTTAAAGGAATGATGAAAAAATTATGGATAAGGATAAAATGGTTTATTAAAGATGCAACACCTTTTGTTTTACTTGGTATTTTTCTTGTGAATATACTTTATTCTTTCGGGGTAATAGATTTGATAGGAAGATGGACTGGTAATTTTTTTTCACGATTATTTGGAATTCCTTATGAAGCATTCATTGCAATCCTTTTAGGTTTTTTAAGAAAAGATATAGCTGTTGGTATGCTTGCGCCACTTAATATGAGCTTAAAACAATTGATAATCTCAGTTACTATGCTTGCAGTCTCATTTCCATGTGCAGCAACATTTGTAACAATGTTGAGGGAACTTGGGATAAAAGACCTTTTAAAATCAACTACAATAATGCTATTTACAGCTTTCTTTGTAGGTATATTTTTGAGATTTATATTACCTTAATTTTTCTTCTCTTTTATATAAACATCCCTTGAAGGATATGGAATAACAATCCCTTCTTCTTTGTATCTTTTATGAAGTCTTTTAATAAATTCATGCCTAACCAGAAATTGTGCTGAAAACTCTCTTACCCTTAATATAACATTGAAATATATGCAGAAATCACCAAATTTATTATATCTTATGAAAGGTTTAAAATCAGGGACACCACCGGGAACTTCTCTCATTACCTGTTCTCCTACTTCAATAGTCACTTGCTCAACCTTTTCAAGGTCGCTGTTATAACTTACTCCAACAGGGATTAGAAGAGACAAATCCTTTGTCGGTGCTTCAAAATCAATTATTATTGCATTAGCAAGTTTTGCGTTTGGGATAATTATTAAATTATTGGACATATCTCTTATAGTGGTATTCCTCCAGGTTATGTCAATAATCCATCCTTCTTCACCTGAATCAAGTCTGATATAATCACCTGTTTTTATCTGTTTTGAAAGAATGACCTGGAATCCGGCAAATAGGTTTGATAAAGTATCCTGCATTGCAAGTGCAACAGCAAGACCGCCAATCCCAAGTGTAGTGATTATCGGGGTTATTGAAATACCAAGGGAATTCAGGATAATCATTAAACCTAAAGAAAGGATAAATAATTTTGCAATATTTGCAAATATTGAAGCAGATGGTAATACATCTTTTGTTTTTTTACCATATAGCCTGATAAATCCTGTTACTATATTTGATATTACAATTGTAGTAATAAAAATGTATATAACAATAAAGAACCTATTAAGTATTTTTATTGTTTCTGATTTTAACGGAAGATTATTTAATGCAAGATGTAATCCAATCACTGTGAAGATAAAGAAAATCCATTTTTGAATAGAACCTATGATAATTTCATCCCCTTCCCATTTTGTCCTTCTCGCAATCTTTTTTAAATACTTTATTACGATAAATTCAATAATAAAACCAAAAAATAAGAAACTACCAAACAAAATTATTGGTAATATAAATCTTTCCATAACAACTCCTTTTTTGAATTATAATATAAGTCAGTGATATTTCAAGTTATAAAATCTCAACCGAAATAATTTTTCATAACCTTCGCAGTGTTTATGTGTATTTTGACTGTATCATCCGTATTCTGTGCATAACCACCACCTAAAACAGAAACTATTGGTATTTTATATTCATAAGCATAACCAATTACAACCTCATCCCTTTTCTTTAAACCATCAATAGACATCGAGAGATTACCAAGCATATCAAACTTATAAGGGTCTGCACCTGCTTGATATATGATAAATTCAGGTTTGAATTTTTTATCAATAAAATCAATCGCATAATTTAACTTTTCAAGATATTCATTATCATCTGTTCCTTCGTCAAGCCCTATATCAAGATCTGATTTTTCCTTTGCCGGATAAAGCCTTTCCTGATGTATTGAGAATGTGAAAACCCTTTTATCATTTTTGAAGAAATTAGCAGTTCCGTTTCCCTGATGCAAATCACAATCAATAACACAAATTTTCAAATCACTTTCTTTTAGTAATTTTACAGCTGCAAAGACAATATCATTTATATAGCAAAATCCCTCTGCATGGTCTCTAAATGCATGATGGAATCCACCACCGATATGGAAACAACAACCTTCATTTAATGCTATCTTTGATGCAACATATGTTCCACCGGCTGATAGAATCTGGGCTGAAATTATATCTTCCTTTACAGGCATCTCAGAAAACATAGTTCTTTCTGTTAATCTTAAATTTTTTAAGTCTTCAAAATATTCCTTTTCAAGTATTTCAAATAAATCTTCATCTTGTGGATTTTCAGGTTCAACAACATCGTTTTTATCAATAATTTTTTCTTTCAGAAGTCCTTCATATATAAGTCTATATTTCTCAACGGGGAATACATGCGAACCTATATCTGCATAATATTTATTTGAGTATACAACCTTCATAAAAGAAAATTATGTCAAAATCTTAATTAATAACAGAAACTACTTACTTTCTATTAATTTCATCGGTTTTCCGCAGCAGACAAGCTGTCCACCGCCTACAACCTTTACCTCGACTACATTTCCACAAACTTCACATTTAAAAACTTCACCTACTTTTTTTACATTTGGCATAGGAACTCCTTACTTTTCTTCCAGAAGACCCTGGAATGTATCAAGGTGTTCTTCTTCTTCAGCAAGTATCTTCTTGAATAATGTTTCTGTTGTCCAGTCTTCTTCTTCCTGTGCTAATTTTATTATCTCTTTATACATCTTTATTGCGTTTTCTTCATCCTTCTTATCCTGTTCCATCATCTCTTTGAAATCCTTCCCGACATAAATCGGGTCTGGTTTTGTTGTTGGTGTATCACCAAGATAGAACAATCTTTCTGCTATTGCTTCTGCATGCTTCATCTCTTCAATTGAAATCTTTTTTAATACATCCCTTGAAAGATAGCCTTTTGTTCCCTTCCATTGGACATGCTGCCACATATATTGGATTGATACCTGTAATTCCCTTGCAATTGCCTTGTTTAGCATTTCATTTAATTTTTTACTCATTTTACCTCCTTTTTTATGGGCCAATGTGTATCATAGGCCATTCAATGTCTACATCTTCAAAACCCTCTACAAAACTTTTTTCTGCATCAAGGATTGAATAATGGACATCCTCCATCATTGCAATGTATTTTATAGACTTGTAAAGATTTTTATCCCTATCGTAATAAAGTTTTGCAAGTTCTTCATAGAACTCTTTCGCTTCCTTTTCTGCTTTCATAGCTTGCGAAAGAATATCACTCAATCTTATATTTTCATTGTCTATCTTAATTTCAGGTAAAGGAACAGGTGTCTTATCCGGAATTTTTATCTCCTTATCTTTGAATGTTCTTCTATAAAGTTCCAAGAAGAATAATCTGTGTTTCTCTTCCTCCTGTGCAAGAAATCTTAATTTATCTTTAAGCATAAAATTCTTGACCTTTAAAGATAGTTTCTCATAAATGTCTTTGCTGTCTATCTCACTCTTTAAGGCTGAAAGAATCAATTCTTCCATTGTAAATTTAGAAATCTCCAAAAACACCTCCATTAAATCTCTAATTTGTTACTCCATAGGCCATGTATGTTACAGTAAGATAATGCGTATATAGTTCCTTTCTTATCTGTCTTAAAAGATATATTAATCCATGGTTCTGAATAGATAGTGCTTGTGTTTGGTCCCTGTGTTGATTCACCATGTGTTCCAAATTCCACCCTTGATAATAGATATGGAAATTTTTCATTTTCTGGATGGAAATAAACCTCAATCCAGCTTATATGATGCTCTGTTGTGTTTGGATGCGGTATTTCTTTACCAATTCCTACTCTGACATTTAAAACTTCACCCTTTTTAAATTCGTTTAAAAGTTCAATATAGGGGACATGTTTTTCCCCTTTCCAATCACCTGTCTGGATTAAGTCTTTCATATAACCTCCTTTTTATAAAATATTTATTTCTTTATGTTTATTATATACATTTAAAGCAAGTTCATCCAAAAATTTTTTATCTTCTTCTTTCAAATTTCCTTTTATTAACACTGGTTCAATTATTTCAGCCTTAAGATTTGTTATCTGTGATTTTACAAAATCAACAGCTTTACCACCCCACCCATACGAACTAACAAAGCCAAGGAACCTTGTTTTTGGCTTAAGTGCATTTAAAAGATATAACGCAAATGCACCGACTGGATGAATGTTAACAAGCATAGTGGGTGCACCAAGAATTATTGTTGCAGCATCAACTATTTCAATAGCAAGTTCTCCAATGTCACCATCTCCAAGGTTTATCTTTTTTACAGGTATTCCCTTCTCGTCAATCTTTTTTGAAAGATAATCAACCATATTTTTAACACTTCCATGCATCGAAACATAGGGAATGATAACCTTATTTTTTACATTATCTGAAATCCAGTCTTCATATGCATCCATAATCAATTTTGGATTCTTATGAATAGGTCCATGGCTTGGACATATAGTTTTTATATCGTATTCTTTCAGCTTCGCAATGTTATTCTTTATAACATTTCTGAACGGCATCATAATCTCAGCATAGTATCTCTTCGCAGGTTCAAATATACCTTCTTTAATATCAATTGTAATATCGTCGGTCCCGTAATGAGAACCAAAAAAATCACAACTGAAAAGAATCTTTTCTTCGTATAGGTATGTTACCATCGTTTCAGGCCAGTGAACCCATGGTGTAAAAATAAATTCAAGTGTTCTATCACCAATGTCAAATTTTTCCTTATCTTTAACAACATAAAACCTTTCATCAGGTATGAAAAGTAAATCCATAAGGAAAGATTTACATTTATCATTTGTAATAACCTTAGCTTCGGGGAAAAATTTTAAAACATCTGGGATTGCTCCTGAATGGTCCTGCTCTGCATGATGTGAGATAACATAATGAACAGGTATATTTATTTTTTCAAGATTAGAGATAAGCTCATCTGATTTCACAGGGTCAACAGCATCTATTAAGACATTATACTTTTTACCTTTTACCAAATAAGAATTGTATGTTGTTCCATCAGGTAAAGGTATAAGTTCGTCAAAGACCTTTCTTTCCCTATGGTTTGAACCTACCGAAAAAATATCGTTCATTATCTCTTTAATCATATATCTCCTCAAACTCTTCCTTGCTTGCGCCACAAACAGGACATACCCAGTCTTCTGGAATCCTTTCAAACGGCGTTCCGGGCATTACATTACCACCAGGGTCACCTGCTGCCGGGTCATATATATAACCACAAATTCTACATTTAAATTTATGCATCTCTCCTCCTTTTTATTTGTTAATTTTCTTTTATGAATGTTGGTGCTGTCTTAGGTGATTTACCTTTAACAACATTATGGTAATAATCATAAGTCATAGGTTTCTTATCGTTTAAAATCTCACCTTCTATGACTTCACCAACAAAGATAGTATGAGTTCCAACATCAAGTTTTTTCACAACCTTTGCTTCAATATATCCAAGTGCATAATCAAGAACTATTGGTGCACCGGTTTTACCAATCTTATAATTAATACCCTCGAATTTGTTAAAATCTTTTCCTGTTCTGAAACCAAAAACACCAATAAACTTAAATGTTGCCTCTTCCGATAATATTGAAACTGCAAAGATATTGCTTTCATCTACAAGTTTATGTGTAAGATTGTTTTTATTTAAAGCAATTGCAATCAAAGGCGGTTCAGATGAAACCTGAAAACAGGTATTTGCAATCTGTCCGTTTATCTTATCATCAAGTTTTGAAGTTACCACAAACATTCCATAAGATATTTTATGGAGAATTTTATTATCCATTTTTGCTTCCTTTCCTGCATTTATAACATATACCTTTAAATATAATCTCCATATCTTTTACAAGATTTCCTTCAATCTCTTTTATGTCTGGCATCTTATAATCGTAAACATCGAAAATATTACCGCATTTTTCACAGATAAAGTGAAAATGATATGGTGTAACTATATCGTATCTTCTCTCTTTTCCGTCAAATAAACATTTTACAACTCCTTTTTCCTCAAGTAAAGAAAGAGTGGAATAAACGGTTGTTAAAGATAGAGCTTTAAGCTGTTTTGAAACATTTTCAAAAATCTCTTCAATTGTTGGATGCCTTTTTGAATTTATGATAAATTCAATTATCGCAATTCTCTGAGCCGAAGGCTTTATTTTTTTGTCTCTTAAGATTTTTATAATATCCATATTTACAAATTAACAAAATTTTTAAATTTGTCAAGTATTTTATTTAAAAAATATTTTAATTTATTTAAATACCTCTCCGGTTTCTTTAAACCATAGGAGAAGGTCAAGTTCTTCCATGGGTATATTGGAATATTTTGAAAATTCAATCATTTTTTCTTCTATCTCAAGATACTTTTTCCCTGTAATTGTTTTTGGTATTTCATTTATAACATTAAGCCTTAAAAGATTTTTAAGAATATGTCTATCAAGGATTGCAAGATTTTTGCCAAGGCCGATATTCCTTAAGAAGTGGCTTGCCTCTTTAAATCCGATTCCTTTAAAATTTTTAACAATATAATTCCTTCTTTCTTTTTCATCCATTTTTTCCAAATTTTTTATAAATCCCGGATTCATCTTTAGGAAGTTTATTGCCTCAATAATGTAATTTGTTTTATTATTGGGGAATCGAACACCATTAAGGCATTCTTTTATTTCTTCTTTTTTTAAATTAAAAATGTTGCATTTTGAGATCTTACATACTGATTCCCAGCATATCTTAGCCTTGGATTGTGGTGTTAGTATACAGAATAAAAGCTCAAGCTTTTTTGCATCATCGTTATTATTTTTAAATTCGTTTATCCTTTCTTTAATTATATTTTTTATTGATAAGTATATTTTTTTAATCTCTTCAATATATTCTTCATTATAATTCATATTTTCTAAATTAAATTAAAAGTAAGAATTGTCAATAATTTCACTTGAAAAAATTTCAAATTTGAATATCTTACATCTATGAATGATGAATTCTATATGAGAATAGCAATAGATGAAGCTAAAAGAGCAATCTCAAAAGGAGAAGTTCCTGTTGGTGCTGTTATAGTCAAAGAGAATGAGGTTATAGGGAAAGGGCATAACCTTGTTGAGACATTGAGAGACCCAACTGCACACGCAGAGATTATAGCAATAACCGCTGCATCACAGAGATTGGATAATTGGAGGATTCCCAATTCTACAATATATGTAACAATAGAACCCTGTCTTATGTGTGCGGGTGCTATCATTCTTTCAAGGATTGAAAGGGTTGTTTTTGGCGCTAAAGATAAAAAATTTGGGGCTTTTGGCTCTGTTTTTAATATAATGGGTTGGGAATTTAATCACAGGATAATTGTTAATTCAGGAATACTTGAGAAAGAATGTTCGGAACTTTTACAGGTATTTTTTAAGTCTTTAAGAAAAGATGGAGGGATGACCGAGTGGTCTAAGGTGCACGACTCGAAATCGTGTGACCCAAAAGGGTCCGGGGGTTCGAATCCCTCTCCCTCCGGGATATGAAAGGAGAAAGATGCTTGTTTTTATTTTGAGTATTTTTATAAATGATAAAAATTATGCTGAATTTTATAAAAAAGTTTATGATAAACAGAAAAAGTTATACGAAAATCCGTTCTATAAGCGTTTTTTATTTAAACCGGATAGTAAATTCTATAAAAGATTAAAATCAAGGAAATCCGGTGTTGATACGGTTCGGGTTGCTGTCTTAAGGCTTGAATTCCTTGAAGATTCAAGTGATTTGACTACAGGTAATGGTAAGATGGTTCTAATCCCGCAGGGAAATTTGTGTGATACAATTTTGAATGGTAATGATACAATTATTCAAAGGAATATATTCTATGACCCACCACATGATTCAATCTATTTTTCAAGATTGATGGAATTCCTTCATAATTATTTCTGGTCTGTTTCAGGTGGTAAACTTTTTGTCCAATGGAAGATTCTACCAGAAAAACTCGATTCATCTTTTCAATTACCACATACTATGTTGTATTATGGAGACCCTGAAAATTATGTCCTCGGACTTTTTACACTGCTAAGGGATGGAATAGAGGTTGCAGACCCTTATGTTGATTTTTCAGAATTTGACAAGATAATAATCTTCCATGCAGGTTCTATGTATCAAACAGATGTGAATTATGATTCACCATACGATTTACCTGCTGTTTTCGTAGATGGTGCTGATTATCTTTTTGGTTCACCAATTATTGCAGATGGTAAAGAATTTACCGGTGGTGTTATTTATTGTGAAACAGGGAATCAGGATGGGTATTATTCATTCCTTCAAGGTGGACTTGTTCACGAGTTTTCACACGCAATAGGTGCGATTGACCTTTATGATACCGGTGGAAATTCAATGGGTATGGGTGGATGGGCTTTGATGGGAACAGGAAACTGGAATGAGGCTGGACTTATTCCACCAAGACACGATGCCTGGCACAGGGTTTATTTTGGATGGGAGAATCCTGATGTTATAAAAAATGATACAACTTTGAATATTTCCTGGGCTGGAAGTAAAGATAGTTTAATACCAAAAATTTATAAGATACCAATAAATGATTATGAGTATTTTTTAATAGAAAACAGATTAGCGTATATGAACCCTGATACAGTTCATTATGTTTCACCCTGTTCAACAGATATTGATTCAAATGGGTTCAGGGTATGGAAGAATAATGTCCTTGTCCGTGTTGATGATTATGATATTTCATTACCACCTGAAATAAACAAAGGTGGTCTTGCAATATGGCATATAGATGAAAGGAAGATAAATGATTCCATAGATTACAATGCAGTGAATAGTGGATTCCCAAAAGGTGTTGATCTGGAAGAGGCAGATGGTATTCAAGACTTCGAAAAATTATTTGATGAGTTGAGGATTGTGGATGTTGATGCAATATTCTTTGGAACAAAATATGATGTATTTGCAAATGATGCATTCCTTGATTCATTCACACCTTATTCAAAACCTAACACAGATGACAATTACCGCAATAAAAATTATCTGAGTATTTATGATATTTCAAATTCAGGTGAGACAATGAGTTTTAAAGTGAAGTTTTTAAAGAACCTGAAAAACTTTCCTGTTAAAGTATCTTCAAGACCTGATGTCATTTCACCTGTTTTTCCTGATTCTTTTATCCTTATTGGTTCTGTAGATGGAATTGTAAGAAAAGTAGATTTTGAAGGTTCTGTTTCTATCTTATTCACCATGTCAGATTCATCTTATACCACACCAGCAATAGGTGATGTGGATGGTGATGGTGTATCAGAGATTATTTTAAGTGATATTAAAGGAAATCTTTATATTATTGATAAGAATGGGAATTTGCTAAAAAATCTGAAACTTAAAAGATTTGTCTCGTCTGCATTGGTTGTAGATATAAATAACGATGGTTCATCCGAGATTGTTGTTGGTAATGACAATTCCTGTTTGAATATTTATGATTTTAAGAACGATACCTTGATTTCTGTTTATTTAGGACAATGGATTTGGGGAACGCCAATATTTGTAAATGGATTTATATACACGATAACACTTGATGGAACAATTTATAAGATTTCAAATGAAGGTAAGGTAATGTGGAGGAAAGGAGATGAGAGTCTCAATCTGACAATAACATCACCGATTGCAGTTGATGTTGACAGGGATGGAAAGGTGGAGATAATTTATTCTTCAGGGAATAAAAATATTTATTGTGTGAATGAAGATGGTATTATAAAATGGACTTATAAAGTTTCAAAACCTGCGTTCTATTCGTCACCTGCTTTAGCTGACCTTGATAATGATGGTTATCCTGAAATTGTATTTGCCTGTGGTAATATAATATATGTTTTAACAAAGGATGGTGTTCCATTTGATAGATTCCCTAAAACTTTTAAATTAAATGAAGATATACAATCATCGATTATAACATTTGATACAGATGGTGATAGTATACAGGAGATTATTTTCGGTTCACCAGATGGTGGAATAATTGGAATAAATAATCTTGGTAAGGAAGTTTTCAGGCTCTCTGCCGGATTTAAGGTTTATAGCACACCAATAATTCAGATAAGGAATGATTCAATATTTCTCTTCACCTTCTCAGAAGATGGATTTCTTTATGGATATTATCTCGGTATTAAGAAAAACAATGTTTTTTCCTATAATAGAATATTCTATTCTTCCAACAACAATTCATTTATTGATGTGAATCTATTCAGGGCACCAAAAGAATATAATCTTACGGAAATAGAGGATATTATTCCTGAGAAGGAATTTTACATATATCCAAGTCCGGTAAAAGGGAATAATGCGACTGTAAGATTTAAAGTTCTAAAAGAAGATAATTTTGATTTTGAAATATTAATCCTTTCAACATCAGGAAGTAGAATATTCTATAAAAAATTAGAAGATTATAATACTATAAATGAAATACCTGTTGATTTTTCAAGTTGCGCAAACGGTATTTATTTCCTGCAGATGAACATAAAAAGGGGAAATGAGAAAAAAATATACAGGAAAGGTTTTGGAATATTAAAAGGAGGATATTGATGTTCTTATTACTATTTTCTATATCAAGAAATCTTGCAGGTTTCTATTCATTACTTGTTCCGGGTCTTGGGGATATATTGCTCGGGAATAAGGAAAGGGGAAAGAATTTTCTTGTTGCAGAAGGATTAATTTGGACAAACTGTATTGTATTTAACATTCTTGGTAATGATACGAAAAATGATTATATAAATTTTGCTTACCTTAGGGCATCTTCAAATCCTGAAAGAAGAGATGATGATTATCTTGAAGCAATTGAATGGTTCAGGTCTTCTGATGAATACAATGAATACATTCAAGAATTTGCAAGATATCTTTATGGAGATTCCCTTGATAAAATTAATAGATTTATTGAACAGAATATGATTTATGATAAGGATTCCTGGAATTGGGAAGAGAACGGTGATTTTACAAAATACATTGAATTAAGAAAAAAAAGCAGAAGGTATTTTAACACGGCAAGGAATATTGCATCACTTGCAGTTATAAATAGAATTGTGAGTTTTGTTATGACAAGTTATTTTTCTGATAATGTATCTTTAATAATTGAAAAAAACGGAGTGAGGTTAGTATGGAAAATAGATTAATGATATTCAATACACTTTCAGGTAGAAAAGAAGTTTTTGAACCTGTTGAAAATGGCAAGGTTAAAATGTATTTCTGCGGAATGACATTGCAGGAATCACCACATATAGGACATATGAGGGCTTTTTTAACAGCTGATATTATACACAGATATTTTAAATTTTTAGGTTACGATGTTTACTTTATTACGAATTTTACAGATATAGACGATAAGGTTATAGAAAAAGCAAATGAAGAGAACGTTGATTACAGATTTATCACCTCAAGGTATGAAAGTGAATTTAAGAAAGCATGTGAATGGTTGAATATACTTCCACCTTCCTTATATCCAAGGGCAACACAGCATATAGAAGAGATAATAAAACTTATTGAGAAACTGATAGAAAAGGGTTTTGCTTATTCTATTGATGGTGATGTTTATTTCAGGGTTAGAAAATTCAAGGATTACGGGAAACTCTCTAAAAAGGTGATAGATGACCTTGTTTCAGGTGCAAGGGTCAAGGTGGATGAAAAAAAAGAAGACCCACTTGATTTTGCGTTGTGGAAATCATCAAAGGAAGGAGAACCTTTCTGGATTTCGCCATGGGGAAAGGGAAGACCAGGATGGCATATTGAATGTTCAAGTATGTCTATGCATTATCTTGGAGAGACATTTGATATACATGGTGGTGGTGATGATTTAATCTTCCCACATCATGAGAATGAGATAGCACAATCCGAAGCAGCAACAGGAAAGGTTTTTGCAAAATACTGGATCCACAATGCAATGCTGACTATAAAGGGTGAAAAGATGTCAAAATCTTTAAAGAATTTTGTCCCAATCCTTGAAATGAAAGACAGATTCGGTCCGAATGATATCAGATTATTCATACTTTCAAGCCATTACAGGACACAGCTTGATTATTCTGAGGAATTGCTTGATAGTGCAAAAAAGGGTTTTGAAAGGATAAAGAACTTTCTTGATACAAATGAAGAATCGGGTGAAGTTTCTGATATAACAAAGGAAAGATTTATAAGTTCAATGAATGATGATTTCAATACCCCTATGGTTATCGGATATATTTTTGAACTTGTAAAGAATGCCAATAAGACCGATGACAGAATGGAAAGGGGAAGGATAAAGAAAGATGTTTTATTTCTCCTTGAGAATCTTGGGTTTAAGATTGAGAAAGAAGAAGAAAATTACGAAGTATTTATAGATGTTATTCTTAATATAAGGAAGATTTTAAGAGAAAAAAAGAATTTTGAGATAGCAGACCTTATAAGGGAAGAACTTAAAAAAGCAGGTTACATTATTGAAGATACAAAAGAAGGAACAAGGATAAAAAAGATATAAATAATAAGAAATATCAAGGAAATATTAAATAATGCTTATAAAAGAAGGTAATATAAAATACGTTCAAATTAAATAATTACTAAAAATTATCTGTTTATCATACTTCTTCGTTTTTCTATTCTAACCTGTGGCAATCTCATCCTTTTCATTTTTCCATTTATCTTTCCAAACCTTTCAATTTTCTTTATCTGTCATTCCGCACCACTAATGAAGATGACTACAATTGCTTTTGAGACTACTTTCAATTTTCTTTATTTGTCATTCCACACCTTTCGATTCCCTTTTATTTGTCAATTCCGAGCCTTTCGAAGAAAGGCGTGGGAATCTCTTACTTTCTTTCTTATAATTCTCTTCCCCCTTGATGGAGGTGATATTATCCAAGAAACTTGAAACTTTATGACTGACCCTATTTGGAGATTGATTCCATATTTTTAGTTAATCTCAGATGAACTCTTTTAGATTTATTCTTGTAATCTTTTTGATTCAGTGAATACATTACATAAAATCAATTTCATATTTTTATTTTGACAAGAAAAAAGTTGATATAAACTATATTCAAATCAAGGAGGTTATATGAAATTAAAAATTAATACTAAACTAACTTAGAATCAAAAAATCGCATTAGTATGTATGAAGATTATTGCTAAAGAAAGGGATAAAATGCCTTATATGCGTCCATTAAAAAATGAAGAACCCGGTAAAAAAATATTTTCTAAATATGTTGAAGGTTTCGTTTGTGATGCACTTGGATTGGAACGAGCTGAAAGCCCTATTCAGAAAGGTTACGATGCTATAATCCCTAAAACAGGTAAAAAAGTTGAAATTAAAGATACAACACATTCTCGCCCTGTAATAGGTAATGAACCTCAATTTGACTATCTTGTAACAGTTGAACTTAACAAAAAAGATTTTTCCATAAAGACAATCGCAATTTATCCCTTAGATTTTGTCATATCCCACATTGGAAAAAAAGAGATTTCAGATATAAACCGACAAAAAACGACAAATATGTTATTTATCATAACAATAAATGGCTTGTAGATAAAATAGAAATCTGATAATACATAGCTACATTTTTATTAACTAAAATTTATAACTTACAATTGGATTTATCTTAAACATTGCCACGCTTTTAAGGGGATACATCAGATTAGATTTTTAAGATTATGAAGATATTATGTTATTAAAACAGCTTCAATTGGTTTATTTCAATTTAAACCATTGTAATGCTTTGAAATTTCTTTTAATAGATTCTTTGTATTTTTTATTTCTTCTTTATTGTGATAATAATAATGTCTACTTCTGAATTCATACCTGAACCATTTATTGAAAAATCTGTCTTTTAATAATAGTTTGTCTGCTATTTTGTCCAACCTTTCTACTAATGGTGTGTAATCAAAGTATTTATAAAGACCATCATCATACATAATATTGAATCTCTGCCACCATACTTTTTTCTTTTCAAAATCTTCCCAATCCACTCGGTATTTAATACCATTTTCAAGAATATTGTATAAAAATTTAGGCCCCATAACAAGAAATTCACCTTCATGATACAATATTATTGCAACAAATGAATAAATTAAATAAAAAAATCTTTTTAATTCTTTAACATTTATCCACCAGCTATTAAAAAATATAGGCATAAAGGGTTCAAGACCCCATATATATACAGAATCAGGGTTTAAAAAATGATAAACCTGGATCAAATTCAATGAAGCTATAAACTCATTTTGATAATAAAAATTCACAAGGTCATATTCTTCAAGAAATTTTTTGGACTTCAGCAGTTCCATTTCTTCTTCAGACAATTCTTCATTTAACTCATCTTTCCTTTTTATCCGCCTTGACTTTGATTTTTTTCTCGAACTTTTTATTTCAAAATCCATGATTTTATAAATTAAATCATCTAAATCAGGGAAAGAAAGGTCAAAAAATTTTCCATATCCTATCTTTTTCATACTGTTTAATTCAAACCACCATACTTCTTCTTTTTCCAAGTCTTCCCAATCAAGATATATCTCTTTCTCATCTTTGTAAGCCTTATATAGAAGTTCAGGTGTTACAACGAATAATTTTTTATCTTTATATACTGAAGAGAAACTCTGGAAATTTATATAATAAAAATCATTGTTCCATTTCTTAAGATTTTCAAAATCGGGAAATAAGAAGCTATAAGGTGGTAAAGAATTTCCTTTTAAAAGGGATATGAAGAAAAATTTTTCAATTTCTTCAATTGGTATAGTCCCAACTTTTTCACCATTGTATATAAAATTAATCATAAAAACCTTCTCTTACTATTGTTAATCTTGAAATTTTACACATTTTAATACAATAAAAAATCCTTTATCCGAAAAGGTGTATAATATTTTATAAATTTAATAGAAAAAGTCAATATAGATATTTATATTTTTATATCTTTTCAACCTTCACTGCTGTTCCGTATGCAACAAGCTCTGCTGCTGCCTGCATAACAGAAGATGTTATGAATCTTATTCCAACTATTGCATTTGCACCAAGTGCTTCTGCCTTTTTTACCATCCTGTCTATTGATTCTTCCCTTGCCTCCGCAAGCATAATGGAATATTCAACTATCTCACCACCAACTATGTTCCTTAATGCTGCAAGAAGGTCTTTCCCTATATGTTTTGCGCGGACTGTATTCCCACGGACAAGTCCATAAACTTCAACTATTCTGTATCCTGGAATCTCATCTGTTGTTGTTAGAATCATCTTTCCACCTCCTTATATTTATCATATCTTGACATAAAAATCCTTTCCCTTAAAAGTGAAACAATCAAAACGACAATACCAAAAACAAGAGAGAAAATCCCTATCTTGAAATACAATGGTAATTCAGTATCTTTAAGTAATTCCTGTATGAATTGTATTAGCCCGAATGAAATTGTTATGATAAGCCCGATTGACAAAAATATCCATCCTATACTTCTTTCAATCCTTGAATAAAGGGATTTTGTAAAATCCTCCCATTTTCTGTCAGGGTCTACCGGTTTTAACATATTTATCACCTCCTTTAATTCTTTTAGTTCTTTTATCTCTTCAATTATTTCTGGATTTTCTTCTATTATCTTCTTTATCTCTTCTTCTTTTGCGAATCCATCTATATATTTTGTAATTAATTCTTTTATTCTTTCATCCATTTTAAAAGCCTCTTTCTTGCATAGTAAAGCCTTGAACAGACATTTCCTATAGGGATATTCAAAACCTTTGCTATTTCATTATAATCAAGCTCTGCAAAGTGTCTCAGATATATTATCTCTTTGTCCTTCTTATCAAGTTTATCTATTGCCGATTTCAGTTTTTCTATCATTTCTTTCTTCTCAAGTAATTTTTGCGGGTCATCGTTCGAAGGAATTACAATACCATCTATATCTTCATACTCAAACTTTTTCATCTTTCTTATAACATTTATTATAGTCTTATAAAGATACGGGAAAAATTCCTGTTTCTCATCAAAATTTCTTATACCCTTAAAAACCCTGTAAAATGCCTCCTGTGATATATCCCATGAGAGATGATTGTCATGTGTGTAATATAATGCAACTGCGTATGCCTTCTTCATATACTTCTCCACAATCTTTCCGAATAACTCTTTTTTACCATTCTTTACCTCTTTTATTATTTCCATATCTTCCATCAGTATATACTATCCTTTATTCTGATTTTTATTCAAGATTTTTTGAACCCATTCAAGATATTCTTTAAGTCTCTTTTCAAATCCTATATCTTTTGGATAATAGAATTTTCTTCCTTTCAGTTTTTCAGGCATATAATCCTGTTTTATAACACCATACCTTGAAGAATGTGGATACTTATAACCATCTGCATAACCAAGGTCTTCCATTAATTTTGTAGGTGCATTCCTTAAATGTAAAGGAACAGGTAGATCAGGAAATTCCTTCACTGCTTCAAGTGCCCTTTCATAAGCCATATATGCTGAATTGCTTTTGAATGTCGATGCAAGATAGATAGTTGCCTGTGAGAGTGGAAGGAAACCTTCCGGCATACCAACAAAATCAACTGCTTCCTTCGCCGCAACCGCAACAAGTAATGCCTGCGGGTCTGCATTTCCTATATCTTCGGATGCTAATATAACAAGCCTCCTTGCGATAAATAAAGGGTCTTCGCCACCTTCTATCATCCTTGCAAGATAATATAAGGCAGCATCAGGGTCACTTCCACGGATTGATTTTATAAATGCAGAGATAAGGTTGTAATGCTCTTCACCTTTCTTATCAAATGGAACCCTTCTCTGGAGTATTTCTATAATTGTCTCTTTATCTATCTCTTTACCTTTACTTATCTCTGAAGCTATCTCAAGTGTATCCAGTGCAATCCTTGCATCACCGCCAGAAATATTTGAAAGAAAATCAAGATTTTCATCTGAAATATCCGGGTTTAATTCTCTCATTCTTTCATCAACTTTAATTGCCCTTAGAAGTAATTTTTTAATATCTTCAGGTGTTAATGGATTCAAAACATAAACCTTTGTCCTTGAAAGTAGAGGCCTTATCACTTCAAATGATGGATTCTCAGTTGTAGCACCAATCAATATTATAAGTCCATTTTCAACATAAGGAAGCAACAGGTCCTGTTGAGCCTTGTTGAACCTGTGTATCTCGTCTATAAAAAGTATTGTCTTTTTATTTTCTCTTATCCTTATCTTTGCCTTCTCAATGATATTCCGAACATCCTGAACTCCACTTAAAACAGCACTTATATTTTCAAAATATGCATCCACACTTTTTGAGATGATATAAGCAAGTGTTGTTTTTCCACTTCCAGGTGGCCCCCAGAAAATCATAGAAGGAATCTTCTGTTCTTTTATGTATTCATAAATAGGTCTACCTTCGGATATGAGATGTTCCTGACCTATAAAATCAGAAAGGTTTTTAGGTCTTACCCTTGAAGAAAGGGGAGGAAATCCTTCCTCCCCTTTGTTTTCTTCGAAAAATAAATCTTTTACAATCTTATACCAAGCTTAAATGCGTATTTTCTAAGGTCTTCAAATTTAACTTCTTCTTCATCGTATTCATACTTCTGTTCTACATTCACAGTTCCATATAGTTTCCAGTATATCTTTTTTGAAACTGAAAGTGTGAAGATTGTATTGTTATCAATCCCCCAGAAATCATTGACAGATTCTATTCCTCTTCTTTGATATGCAAGGAGGATTGGCATATCTGGCATAAATTTTGTCATATCAAGTATCATTGTGAGATTCCCGCTCCTTGGCATATCTATGAAGTATAGATATCTTCCAGTGAGGGAAAGCCTTCCAAGTGCAGTCGCATAAAGTTCACCTGCATAACCATTGAATGAGCCATCATATGACTTAACAATTTCCTCTTTTACAAACCGCTGTTCCTCATAGAATGGGTCAAAGTATGATGGTAAAAACTGGCTTGAAATACTTCTTCTTTCAAATTTTGCTGAGAGATTAAGCAGGTTCATTATGAAATTGAAGTCTAGCCTTGCACCAAGCGCATTACCACTTCCATAGTTATTCATATGTGCATAATCAAAATATACAACGAATGAGAGCATATTGAATTTGATTATAGGAAGACCAGCATCAAAACCAATAAATCCTATAGCACCTTTTGTGGAAGGATTTGTATCAACATAGAAATCCGTAAGGTAAGAAGAACCTATCTCAAGATTTGAAACAATCGGTATATCAGCAACGAATTTTATAGGTCTTACAAATCCACGAATACCTACTATCTCAGGTCTTCCAAGATTTGTATAGATAAATTCTCCACCATATTTTTTAAGGTCTGTCTTGAATAATATCCCTGTTTTCCTGTTATTCTCGTCAATTGTGTTATAATAATTATCCATAATAAATCCATGACCGAATATAACCCTATCAAGTGCACCTACTTTAAGATAGAATGCAGAGCCAAGATAACCTAATCTTAAATACCTTATGTGTCCAAAGATATCTGTTGGGGAATTCCAGTCTTCCATCCTGAATTCACCTGCTGTTGAAACCCTGAAAGGCAGGTCAAGACCAAAACCTATTGGTCCAATCCCGATTTCAGGCTTAAGACTCATAGAAAACCAGTAGGTTTCGTTTAACTTTTCACCACCGAGTTCACCTATAAATCCAAAAGATGATGATTCCTGTGCAAACATAGGAATAGCAAGGAAAAGAATAAACAACAACGTTCTGGAAAGGTTACTTTTAAAAAGACTCATAAAACCTCCTTTTTTAAGTGTTTTAAACCAATATCTTTCCTGTAAAACATACCTTCGAAATTTATCTTCCCTATTTCTTTGTATGCATTATCCCTTGCCTGAATAAGTGTTTCTCCAAGACCTATTATGTTCAACACCCTTCCACCATTTGTATAAAAATTGCCACCTTTTAAAATAGTCCCTGCATGAAAATAAAGCATAGGTTCTTCTTTTATTTCAATCTTTATACCTTTTTTATATGATTGTGGATACCCTTCTGAACAGAGGACAACACATAGGGAATAGAGATTGTGATAATCCATATTCACAGGTTCATCACCTTCTGATATCCTTAATATATTTTCAATGAAGTTATTTTTAATCAATGGTAGGATTGCCTGTGTTTCAGGGTCTCCAAACCTTGCATTGAATTCAAGGACCTTTGGACCATTTTTTGTAATTATAAGACCTATATAAAGAGCACCAGTATAATCAATCCCTTCTTTGATATTTCCTTCAATAATTCTTTCTGTTATCTCCTTGTTTATCAATCTTAATAGATCCTTCTTTAAAAAAGGAACAGGTGAATAACTACCCATTCCACCTGTATTTGGACCTTTATCGTCATCGTAAACTTTTTTATAATCCTGTGCAGGTAATAAAGGAAGGAACCTGTGATTTGAATAAAAGCCTATTATAGAAACTTCTTCACCTTCAAGATAATCTTCAATCACAACTGTCTTACCTGATTTGCCAAATATCTCTTTTACCATTAGTTCTTCAAGAATTTTTAATGCAAAATCTTTGTCAAATACAACAAATGCACCTTTCCCTGCAGCAGGACCTGATGCCTTTATAACAACTGGAAATTGAGATTTTTTAATGTATTTTACCGCGATATTGTGATCATCAAATATCTCATACCTTGCGGTTGGAATATTATATTTTTTCATAAATTCCTTTGCAAAAGCCTTTTCACCTTCAAGCCTTGCAGATTTTTTATCAGGACCAAATATCTTCAGATTTTCTTTTTTGAATCTATCAACTATTCCATCAATAAGTGGTGCTTCAGGACCAACAATTGTAAGGTCTATTTTTTCTTTCTTTGCAAATTCAAGTGGTTCTTCGTTTATATTCTCACCTAATTTTGAAGTTCCGCCATTACCAGAAGAAAAAAACAATTTTGTATTTGGTGATTCCTGTCTTACTTTCCAACCAATTGCATGTTCTCTTCCACCTGAACCTATTATCAAAATCTTCATCTTATAAAATTAATTATAATTAGTTAAAAGTCAAGTTAAATATTTTTGGGGTCAGTCATAAACTTTCAACTTTTCTCATTTATTTTTCAACATTTTTTGCTCTGTCCTGAAAATGTTGATTTTTATAACTTAATTACTAATTAATAACAGAAGTCATTACACTTATTTGGAAAGATAAAAATCGAGTAAGCTATAAAGATATAAGTTAACCCCCACTTTATTCCTCCCCCATCAAGGGGGATGAAATTAGATGAAGAAAGGAAGAGATTACCACGGGCTTAGAAAGAAAAGCAGGAAGCAGGCAAGCCTTCGTAATGACAAATGAAAATAATAGGAATTACAAAAAAGTCATTACGCCTATGAGAAAAAAGTCAAGGGTAAACTTGTATTTTTTTTGTTTTTCTGTAAAAACTTTTCATATTCTCCGATCTTTCTATTTGTTATTTTTTGGGGGGTGTCAGGTCTTGACATTTGACAAAAGTTTATACTTGTCCACTCTTTACATTTAAGTGCTTTTAATAATTTTAAAAACAAAATGAATTATAATTCATACTTTAATGTGATTATGGAAGCATTTTTAATGGTCATAATGATTTATATTTTGTCATTCCAACTCTTCCTAATTTTTTATTCTCTTCTCCCTTGTTGGAAGAGTATTAAAATAGGGATGATATTTTTACAAAAGTTGAAAGTTTGTTGACCCCAAACTTTATTTTATTATTATTGTTTTTCTAACTATGTTTTTATCTTGTGATTTTAATATCACAAAATATATACCACTTTCTATCCCTGAAATATCAACCTTTATCTTATTTTCATTATCCCTTCTTTGAATATCTTTTATCTTCCTTCCCATCATATCATAAATTGATACCTCTTTATTATCTATACCATTAATTGATATTTCAATGGCCTTGCCATACACAATTGATGGAACATAAAATATCTCTTTATCTTTTTCTTCCTCTATACCTACATATGGTGATGTAGTCCAATA
>CBFGJG010000001.1:54133-94403 GCA_965649055.1 Caldifarciminota bacterium | reverse complement strand
CAAGAGAAAATAGCACAATTAGAAAGAGTGAATAGTTATGATGAAGGGTATAATATACTGATAGAGATAATAGAGAGATTGAAAGATAAATATCCAAAATGGATAAAAGAATTAAAAGAGAAAGCGGAGCATTATGTTATGTTTACAAGATTTCCTAAATATTTGAGAGCTAGGATAAAATCAACAAATCAATCAGAAAATATACATAAAGAACTTGAAAGAATAAGAATAAATTCAGGTGGTTATTTCCAGAGTGAAAAAATACTTTATGCTAAATGGTTCATATTTATTGAAAGATTACATAAAGGGAGATGGTCGAAACCAGATCCTTTGATAAAAGGTTATTTAAATGAACTTAATAAAATGTTTCAAGAAAGATTTGAAAAAGACGATGAAATTTGAACAATGGAAAAGGAGAAAAATAACCATGCACTTACACAAAATTATTGACAAGTGCCTATTAGGGTTAGAAAAAATTAATATTTAATCATATGAGGTTAAACATTAATAATTTTAATCACCCTTATTGATAATTAAATACAATAAGGTAATGGATATTCTGATAAGACTATTCAAGTGTTCTACAAGAAGACTACACCAATATTATAGAAAGTCTTCTTATATCAACAATTGGTTTTTCATATTTATAGATGCAAAGAAGATAGACGTAAAACATGAGAATGGAAAGGTAAAAAGAGGGGTTACAAGATGCCTTGTTTATGTTAAACATAAAATTTTACCCAGCTAATAGAAAAAATATAGGATATATTCCCATTTTCATTTCTCCAGAAGAAGTATTGTCTTATAATGCCAGTTTGATACCTTATAATCACTACTGGGATGAATATATCTTGAAATTGTGAGTTCATATACCACTCATTATCTTCTTAACCTTTATATCTTTCCATCTTAATTGGTAGCCTTTACAAAATTAAAGTGATATAAAAGAAATAAGAAATTTTTATATGGTTGTGAATTTTGTAAAAAAATTTTGGCTAAAATGACTTGACAAATAAAAAAATTTATTATAAACATTGCATTATGGAATGTGCAGTTATAACAACTTATAGATGTAATGCAAGATGCCAGATGTGTAATGCGTGGAATAATCCAACATTACCTTCGCAGGAATTTAATCCAGAGATTCTTGAGAAAATTCCTAAAGGTATGAAAAGATTAAATATAACAGGAGGAGAACCTTTTTTAAGAAAAGATTTAGAAAAGATTGTATCAATACTATATAAAAAAACTGACAGACTTGAGATAAGCACAAATGGGTATTTTACAGATAAGATAATAGAAATTGCCAAAAAATTTCCTCACATAACTTTTAGAATAAGCGTAGAAGGTTTACCAAGATTAAATGATGAATTAAGGGGTATAAAAGATGGATTTGACCATGCATTAAGGTCTTTATTGAAATTAAAAGAGTTAAGGATAAAAGATATTGGATTTGCAATTGTAATATCTCATAAAAATATTTATGACCTTTTGGAACTTTACGAGCTTACTTCAGGTCTCGATGTTGAATTTTCTCAGTCAACAATGCACAATTCATTTTATTTTCACAAACTTGATAATAAATTAGAAAATATAGAATTAATAAAAGATTATATGAAAAAATTCATAAAAAGACTTTTGACATCAAAAAGAAAAAATTTGAAAATGAGGGTTAAAGATTGGTTCAGGGCATACATAAATATGGGTCTTTTAAGATATATGGAAGGATTATCAAGGCCTATACCTTGTGGTGCGGGAACAGATAGTTTTTTCGTTGATCCATTTGGCAGGATTTTAGCCTGTAATGGTTCAGATGAACCATGGGTAATGGGAGACTTAAAAACACAGGATTTTGGAGAAATTTGGAATAGTGAACAAGCAAAAAAAGTTCGAGAAATTGTTAAAAATTGTAAAAAGAATTGTTGGATGACCGGGACTTCAGTTCCTGCTATGAGGAAAAAGATTTTTATCCCTATGAAATGGGTTTTTAAAAATAAGGTAAGGCTTTTGATGCATATGGACGTAGAACTTGAATGATATGAAGAAATTGAAAATTGCAATGATGGGAATAAAAGGTTTACCTGCAAAATATGGTGCGGACCTTGTTGTAGAACAATTAGTAGAATATTTATTAAAAGATGGATATCAACTATATATATATGGGGATGATTTTGGGATAAAATCATCTGGTAATTTTCGTATTATTAAAATTTTTACCATAAAAAAAAAATATTTAAGGCCTGTAATGCTTTCTATATTTTCCGCATTTCATGCTTTACTATTCGGTAATTATGATTTAATTCACATACATAATGTTGAATTTTCATTTATTTTACCTTTTCTTAGAATTAGATATCCTGTAATTCTTACATCTCATGGAATGGCTTATAAAAGAGAAAAATGGCCTACTGTTGCAAAAAAAATTATGGAGTTAATCGATATTGTTGCTTTTAAATATTCAAATGTTATAACAAGCGTATCTAAAAATCTTACAGACTATTATGTATCAAAGTATGAAAGGAAATGTATATACATACCCAATGGAATTTCGCCTATAGAAGATATAAATTTAAATGAAGCTCAAAAAATTTTATCATCAATAAATTTAAAACCTTTCGGATATATTTCTTTTGCAGCTGGCAGAATTATGCCGTCAAAAGGTTGTCATTTTCTTCTTGAAGCATGCAGGAAACTTAAAGAAAATTCTCTTTTAGGGAATTTAAAGATTTTAGTAATTGGCGATGCATCTCATATGAAAGATTATGCGGAAAGATTAAAAGAAATACTACCTGAAGAGACTATATTTTATCCTCTTATAACAGATAAAAAGGTATTATATGGTTTATTAAAACTTTCAAAACTCTTTGTGTTTCCTTCAACTTATGAAGCAATGTCTATGATGCTTCTCGAAGCGATTATGCTTCAAATACCAATCATTTGTAGTGATATACCCGAAAATCTTGAGATAATAGAAAATAGAGAGATATTTTTCAAAACTGGAGATATCGAAAATTTGTATGAAAAATTAATCTGGGCCTTAAAAAATTTTGACTATCTTGTTAGTATCATAAAAAAGGAAAAAGAAATAATTGTAAAAGAAAAAAATTGGGAAAATATAAAAGAATTATACATAAATTCCTATAAATTAGCAATAAATGATCACTTGAAAATTTGATTATATAAAAGAGTTCTTAAAAGATTCAACTTTATCTTTCAAGCCTTCTTCAATATAGTTTTTCCCTACCCAATTAAACACCTTCTTTGCTTTAGCAACATTCAATCCTGAAAGATTCACCTCACCTTTTCTTTTTGGTTTAAAGATGGCTTCTTTGTATATTCTAATATTTTTATTAGTTTCTGGTAAAGTTTGTTCACCTATATTGATTGCCCGGTTCCAATATTGACAACTTCATTATCAACTTTATCAATTGCTGAAACGGTTGCTTCAACTGAATCTTTCACAAACATATAATCACTTAACATTTTCACTTTACTATATAAATGGATTTTCATTTTTAAGAAACTTTGTTATAAGTATTGTTAAAACACCTGCTTCACCTTATGGCGATTCTCTTGGTCCATAAACATTTTCCTATTTCAAAACTGTATATTTTAACCAAAATCGTTCGCTATAAATCCTGAAATAATTTTCTTAAGTTAATTTTTTAAGGTCATATGGTGAAAGTGGGTTGAGATATGTTTTTCAAAAGTATTTAATTTATTAGCAAAAATTGCTCCACCTGTTGATAAAAATATATTTTTTACTGATAGATTTAGAAGCTCTAAAGTTCCAGAGATATTAACGTCAGGGTAAAAAAATGGGTCTTTAAAAGATTTCCTAACATATATTTGGGCATCAAGATAATAACAATATCAGGTTTGATTATCTCAAAAATTCTTTCGCCTTCTTTATCATTAATATCTGTTCGAAGAAATGATAGTTCGGATTAATATTTTTTATTTTTTCCCGAAAGGTTATCTATAACGAAATACTCAATTCTTTTTTCAACAAGTTTATCTACAATATGTGAACCTATAAATCCTGCTCCGTCTACGACCATAATCATCATAGAAAAATCATTTTTTAATCAAGATATTTAAATATTTTCAAATGTCAATAGAATAAGAAATATTTGACAATATTTTTAAAATTTGTAATATTTATGTATGAAAGAATGTGTATATGTTAAAATAAATGAAGAAACTAATAAAGAAGAATTATATAATTTTATTAGAAAAAAAGTTAAGATAACAAAGCCTAAAAAGAGAATAAGATACGTTGTTGCATGTGATGTTCATTATTCAGAAGCTGCTTATACTTCCTGTGTCCTGTTTGATATTGATGATTTTGTTATGATTGAAGAATCTTTTGCAATAACAGAAATAAAATCCGATTACATATCCGGATTTTTCGCATTAAGGGAAGCACCACCAATAATTGCCGGACTCAAAAAAATTTATACTGAACCCGATTGTATAATAGTCAATGGACATGGAATTGCACACCCAATGAAGGCAGGTTTAGCATGTTTTATTGGTGTTATTTTCCAGAAACCAACTTTTGGAATTGCAGTTACTCCATTGGTTGGTGAATATCGTATGCCTAAAAATGAGAAAGGTGCTTGGGAGCCATTATATTATAATAATGAAAAAGTGGGAGAAGTTATCAGAACAAGGGTAGGTTCAAAACCAATATTCTGTTCTCCGGGGCATTTAATAGATTTCAGCACTTCAAAAGAGATAACCTTGAAACTTATTAGAAAACAGAAGCTACCAGAACCATTATATATTGCACATATGAAGACTAAACCTTTATCAAAAAAAGGAAACACGAAGAATAAATTGTGATGATAATATTCTTGATAGGCGTAATAACATTTGCAGGTGTTGGAGATATAATGATGGGTAATTGTAATGGTGGAATATTACCTAAAAATGAAGGAAGAGAACTTTTCATAAATTGTAAACCTTTTTTCGAAAACATCGATATAGTATTTGGAAATCTTGAAGGTCCAATAACTGATTGGACAATACCTACAAAGATTGAAGATAAAAAGACAAAATTTGCATTCAGGATGCCCAAAATATTGGCTAAAAATTTAAAAGATGCTGGTTTCAATGTCCTTTCAATTGTGAATAATCATACAATGGATTTTGGGATAAAAGGATATGAAGATACAAAAAAGGTTCTTGATGAAATTGGTATAAAATATGCTTCTTTCGAAGAGATTGCGACTTTTGAAATCAGGGGCATAAAAATATGTATCACTGCTTATTCTTTCTCAGGTAAGAAGTCAATTATTGAAATCAATGAAGCTATGAAGGAGATAAATTCCCTCTCAAGAACATATGATATTGTGATAGTCTCTGTTCATGGTGGGAAAGAAGGGGCAAATGCAACAAAGACCAAAAATGAGATGGAATACTTCCTTGGTGAAAAAAGGGGAAATCTAATTCTATTTTCCCGTTCAGCGATAGATAATGGTGCTGACCTAGTGGTAATCCATGGTCCGCATGTCCCAAGGGCTTTAGAGATTTATAAAGATAGGCTTATAGCATATAGTCTTGGTAATTTTTGCACTTATGCGGGAATAAATGTTTCTGGCATACAAGGTCTTGCACCACTCCTTTTAGTGAATATGAATGATGATGGAACATTAATATCAGGGAGGATAATATCTTTCAAACAGGAATATTGTGTTCCACCATACATTGATAACGAAAAAGGTGCTCTTAATTTAATAAAAAAACTTTCTTATGAGGATTTTTCTGAAACTTCACCTTTATTTGAAGACGATTGTTTCAGAAAAAAGGAGTGAAAAATGGATATAGATGAAAAAAAATTAGAATACTATAGCTTAAAAAACAGACTCTCAGGTCTTGTAAAATTCTTAGCAATTTTAAATTTTGTGATTGGTGGTTTATTCATCATAACAATCACAGGTTCTATTGCTGGAATAATCTTAATAATTGTTGGTTTATACCTTTTAAAATTGCACAAGGAATTACCTGATATAGATGAAAGAACATTCTTTTTTTTCAAGAACCTATGGATTTTCTTTATAATTTACACTATTTCATTTATATTGAGCATAATCTTTATGATTGTTGGAGCTATAGTTTTTTATTTTTGGGAAGGATTTGGGGAACTATTCCAGATATTCTGATGAAATTCGTTTGCGATTTTATGTTGGGAAGACTTGCAAGGTGGATGAGACTTTTAGGTTATGATACTGAATTTTTAAAAGAGACGGATTATAACAAATTGATTGTTTATGCTGAGAAAGAAGGAAGAACAATAATAACAAGGAATTCAAGATTGAAAGATTTTAAAAATGTTATTTTTATAAAAGAGGAAAAGATTGAAAAACAGCTTCAAATTATTTTAACCCTTTTCCCTGAAACGAATCCATTAACAAGATGCAGTATATGTAATACATTGATAGAGAAGATAGGTAAGGAAGATGTTTATGGAAAAGTTCCAGAATATGTTTATGATACACAGAATAATTTTTATTTCTGCCCGGAATGTAAAAAAATATACTGGGAAGGGACACATATTGAACTTATGCGTGAATTTTTAAAGAGGGTTGGATGATTCTTTTAATACTTTTGATTCTTTTCTTCTCATGTGTTCCTTACAAAGAAATAGAGAAGATTGAGAAACCCACAACAAAAAAGGGTATTGAGCCCTATGTTAGGGTCTTAATCTTGCAGAATCCAAATTCTTTTGTTGTATCATCTGATTTCGAAACCATTATAAAATTTAAAGACAAAAGAGGAAATTTTAAAGGTGAAATAAAGGTTTTTGGAAATCCACTGAAAATATATGTGGATAAAGAAAATTCATTGAAGGATGTGGAGTTTCCAGTGTTCTTTGAACCTTCTGAAGGAATAATATATATTAATGGAAAAGGATATAGAGGAAAATTCGGTCTTTATAAATCTGATGAAAATATATACCTTATAAACTTCATTCCGATGGAATCATATCTTAAAGGTGTTGTCCCAAGAGAAATGGGTAGGCTTTCATCAGAATACTATGAAGCACTTAAATCACAGGCAATCGCTGCAAGGACTTTTGCATATAAAAATTTAAACTATTCAGCATTATATGACCTTCTTCCAACAGAAGCACATCAGGTTTATGGAAATATAGATGCAGAATACGAACTTTCTACAAGGGCAGTTGATGAAACAAGGGGTCTTGTCCTTACTTATAACGGTGAGGTTATTGACGCAAGATATTCCTCAACCTGTGGAGGAAGAACAGAAAATAATGAGGATGTATGGGATACAAGACCTTTACCTTATTTAAGAAGTATCTATGATGGAAGATTAGATGAGCCTTTTTGTAAGAAATCGCCACATTTTGATTGGGAAGTTAGGTTTACAAAGAATGAATTTTTTGAAACTGCAAAAAGAAGGATAAAAGAGATTTTTAAAAAAGATATTAATGAAATTAACTATATAAGAATTTCTGATTTTACGAAATCAGGCAGGGTAAGGACTGTTCAAATAGGAACAGACAAAGGGACATTCTTTGTAGAAAGAGACAAAATCAGATCTTTATTTCCATATGAGGGTAGGTCTTTGAAGAGTACACTTTTTACTATACAGATAAAGGGTGATTATATAATTGTGAAAGGAAAAGGTTATGGACATGGTGCAGGAATGTGTCAATGGGGTGCTATAGGGATGGCAAAACTCGGATATTCTTGTTTTGAGATATTGAGGCATTATTACAGGAATACAAGGATTGAAAAATACTGGTAGATTATTTTAATGCCTCTTTTCTTAATCTCTGAATTTTTTTATACCAGTCAGGAAAAATATCTTCTTTAATATTCTCTGTAATCTGAATAACTTTTTTCTTATCACCTTTCTTTAAAAGTATCTCGGATGCAAAATAAACTGCCTGAATATAACAGAAATAATTATCATCTGAAAGTTCTATCAGTCTTTCAGCATAAAAATAAGAACTATCAATATTCCCTTCATAATAGAATGAGTTAAACATATGCCATGTAAATGTTCTTGAATCAGGGAATTCGTTCAATAATAACCTTATAATCTTCCTTGCCTCTTCATATTTTTTGTCCCTTATAAAAAGATTTGCAAGCGCAGAAGATGAAAGATACTTTGTATATTTACCTTTTTCAATTGATAATCTTATTTTTTTGTATGCACTATCTTTCTCACTTCCCATAAACGGTAGCATACCTTTAAAATAATCGTATCCACCAAGGCCAAGATATGCATCGTAAATTGTGCTATCAATTTCTATTGATTTATTTATATTATTTAAGGCGGGAAAAAGATTTTTCAATGCATTTATATAATCTTCGCTGTATCCATAAAGGAATACATTCAATGTATGAAAACCACCAAGGAAAAAATAACCCCATGGATCGTCCGGATTTTCCTTTACATATCTTTTTGCTATTTCTATTCCCTTTTTTTGCAAATTAAAGAAATTATCCTTTATTGAATCATACCCCATATCAAAATACTTCAATTGATACAACGCAGACTTAAAAAAAAATCCTGCAGGGCTGGTACTATCTTCACTTATAACAGTATTAAATAATGATTCAGAAATTGAAAATTCTTCTGTATAAGACTTTTCAATCCCTTTAATAATCAAAGAATCAAGATATGGGGTAAGAAAGAAAAGATTAAAAATTAGCATTTAAACCACTCTCTATTGATGGATAGTTTATATTAAATCTTATCTTATAGTATATCTTCTGGAAGAGATAAACAAAAAGTAAGGGGATTATAAATAATGGATAAATGAATATAACACCTATTGTTAAAAATAATGGATTTACTCTTATAGAATAAAGGATAAACTTTTTGGTAGGTTTTATAAAAACAATAAAAAATAATGGTAATGAAAGCAAAGAGGCAAAAAAGCATATTCTGTCTTTAAGAATAAACGAAGAAATAACAGATAATATATCAAATATAAATGCAAGGAAAAGTGTTTTCTTCTTCCCAAGGAATACTCCCGTTGTAATCTTACCTGAGATTTTATCTCCGATTATGTCTGGTATTGTTGAATTCAAAAAAACAGCTGAAACAGCCAAAAAGTAAGGTATTGTTTTAACATACGCTTCTAAACTTACATCTTTATTAACAGACCATCCAAGAAGAAAAGAAAATGTCCCATATCCAAGTCCGTTTGATATCATATCTATAATAGGTCTATCCTTAAAAGAAAAAGGATAACCTGAATATAGAATTCCTATTATAAAAGACAGAAGGAAGAAAAAGCCGAAATTCTTATTTATAAAAAAAGAAAATGGTAAAGAAATAAAGAAAAGAATGAGCATATAATAAATTGCCTCTTTCTTCCCTATATAGTTTTCTGAAAGGAGAAAGAGTTTTTTGTTAATTTTATCACTTTCCATATCAATCAGCTGGTTCATTATGTATACACCACCCATCATAAAAGTAAAAATTACTATCCCTATAAAAGATTTAAGACCGAATTTAGAATTTGAATAATATGTTCCTAAAAGATATGTTAACCAGAAAGGGGGAAAAAGGGTAGGTCTTAAAAGTATTATGTAATCCAAGATGTTTTTGTTTTTCATATGAATATTATATATTTTTAAATAATTTAAGTCAAATGAAATTATTTTACAAAAAATTTGACATATCAACCAAGTATTATAAAATTATGATTATGAAAAAATATGAAATAAACTATAATGATATAGTTGTAAAACCACCAAAAATAAATTTCTCTACTATAAAAGAACTTTCTTTTAAAACAGAAATTGTAGGTCAACAGAAAGCAATTGAAGCTATAAAGTTATCATTAGGAATCAGACATCCACATTATAATCTTTTCGTATCAGGACTTCCCGGAACAGGAAGAACCACAAGTGTAAGACATATACTTTCCAAGATGAAAAAGAAAACAAAACTATACGATAGATGCTATGTCTACAATTTTTCAAACCCTGATATTCCCACGCTTCTGACATTCAAGGCAGGTGAAGGTAAGAAATTTAAAAAGGATTTTGAAAATCTCGTTTCAAACACAATTGAATTTATAGTTAATTTTGTAAGGTCCGAAGCAGTCGCTGAATTGAAAAAGATTATTCTTGAGAAATATCGTAAAAATGAGAATAAATTATTTGAGGAACTTCAAAAAATAGCAGAGCCTTTAGGTTTCAAGGTCGTTTTTTTAAAGATTGAATCTTTTTTTAGACCTGTAATAAAACCGGTTTACAAGGGACAAATTGTGGATTATTCGGAAATTGAAAAATTAAGAGCTGAAGGGAAAATAACAGAAGAAGAGTATCTGAAGATTGAGGAAAATTTTTCAAAGGTATCTTTTGAATTTGAGAAGGTTCTAATAAATGTAAATGAGCTTGCAAGAAAGGCATCTGAAGATATAGAAAATGCTATAAAGAATATCGTTCTTCCAATAATAAGTTCAAAGATAAAACCCCTTAAAGATATTTATAGAGATAAGAAGACCCAGCAATTCCTTGATGATTTTCTTAAAGACATTGTTGATGATTTTAAAAAATTATCTGAAGAAAATCTGTCTTACCCGTTAAAATACAGGGTAAATTTAATAATCGATAACTCAAACGTAAAAACGACCCCAATTGTTTTTGAAAACTCACCCACCTTTCAAAAACTTTTTGGAACAATAGAGTCTGTTTCTGACCCTCAAGGATTATTCAAAACTGACTTTACTATGATAAGGGGAGGTTCACTTTTAAAGGCAGATGGTGGTTTTCTTGTTATTAATGCATATGACCTTTTAACGCATCCAGGATTATGGGAAAAACTAAAAAGGACATTAAGGTCTGGTGAACTTGAAATACAGCCAAGAGAAGATAATATATATATAACAACGGGTTTAAGACCTGATCCAATAAAAATTGATGTTAAAGTAATACTTATAGGTGAACCCTGGATATATGAAATTCTATACAATGTTGACCCTGAATTCAATGAGTTGTTCAGGGTCAGGGCTGACTTTGATTATACAATGGATTTGAATAAAGATTCTGCTTTGCAATATTCCTATGTTATTAAAAAAGTCGTTGATAGCGAAAATCTTTTGAATATGAGAAAGGACGGTGTCGAAAAAATAATTGAATTTGGAATGAGGATTGCTGAAAGAAGAGACAAAGTATCAACAGAATTTACAAAGATTGCGGATATAATAAGAGAAGCAAACTATTATGCAAAAGAAAGGAAAGGAAAGTTTATAACTGCTGAAGATGTGGATATGGCAATAGAGAAGAAATACTTCAGGTCTAATCTTATTGAGGAGAAAATATTCGAAATGATAAAAAATAATGAGATTATGATAGATACTGATGGTGAAAAAATAGGACAGATAAATGGTCTTGAAATCTTTTCTGTTGGTGACCTTAACTTTGGAAAGCCTGTAAAAATAACAGCTAACGTTTCCTGTGGAAAGACAGGTGTTGTGAATATTGAAAGAGAAGTTGAACTTAGTGGTCCGATACATTCAAAAGGAGTGATAATCCTAACGGGATACCTGCAGGAAAAACTTGCACAAAATCACCCTCTATCGCTTAATGCTTATTTGTGTTTTGAACAATCATATACAGGTATAGATGGAGACAGTGCTTCTGCTGCAGAACTTATAGCAATTTTATCAGCACTTGCTGAGGTCCCAATAAAACAGTATATTGCTATTACAGGTTCAATCAATCAGAAAGGAGAGATACAACCTATAGGTGGTGTGAATGAAAAGATTGAAGGTTTCTTCAGTATTTGTTCAAAAAAAGGTCTGAATGAAAATCAGGGTGTTATAATACCATATCAAAACATTCAGAATCTTGTATTGAAAAATGGTGTATTAAAGGCAATAAAAGAAAAAAAGTTCCATATATATGCTATTAGGGATATAACTGAAGGTATTTCAATCTTAACCGGGTTGTCTCCTGAATCTGTTTTTAATAAGGCAAAAGAAAAAGTTTTAAGGTATGCAACATCAATTAAGAAACTAACCTGAAGGAGGAATAGATGCTTTATATTCTGTTGTTATTAAATTCTACAGATGTAAAAATTACAAAAAAGACACTTGATAATGGTCTAAGGGTTTTATTTGTTGAAGACCATTCTTTACCTATTTTCGCAGGTGTCGTCCAGTTTGATGTGGGTGGTGCTTACGAAAGGCTCGGGATAACAGGTGTATCACATCTTCTTGAGCATATGCTATTCAAAGGTTCTAAAAAACTTGGAACAATAGATTATAAAAAGGAAGAAAAACTTACAAGAAAGTTGTGGGAATTATATGAAAGAAAGGAAAAAGGGGATACGACTGTTCTTGAAGAGATAAGAAAAATAGAAGAAGAGATAAAAAAACTCGTTATTTCAGAAGAAATCTGGACAATTTACGCTGCTCATGGTGGTAGTATGATGAATGCATCAACAGGTGAATTAAGCACCCAATATTTTGTGGTCCTTCCATCTAATAAAAAAGAGATGTGGGCTATGATAGAATCAGATAGATTCTTAAATCTATTCTTAAGGGAATTTTATTCTGAAAGGGATGTTGTTAATGAAGAAAGAAGAATGGGTGAAGGAAGACCGGAATCAGTGATATGGGATTACATATCAACAACTGCATATCTCGTTTCGCCTGTAAGAAACCCTGTTATAGGATGGGAATCAGATATAATGAATATTTCGCCTTTGGAAGTTCAAGATTATTTTAATACATATTATATACCTGAAAGATGTATAATTCTGCTCGCAGGTGATGTTTATCCTGAGAAGGATATTAAATTAATAGAAAAGTATTTTGGTAAATGGAAGAAGAGGAAGTCGCCTATAATTAAATTTACGGAAGAACCTGAACAGGTTGGAGAAAGAAGAACCCATGTATTATTTGATTGTTCCGATATGTATTCCATTTCTTTCAAAACTCCAAAATTGGGTGAAAGGGAGTATTATGCTGCCCTCGTTTTATCCCAAGTTCTTGGTTATGGTGAAAGTTCTATACTTAAAAAATATTTTGTTGATAGTGGATTGGCAACAGAGGTATCTGCTTATCTATCTGATAATGAAGACAAAGCACCTTCTTTATTTATAGTTTTTGTTTATCCAAAAGAAGGTATAAGTTATGACAGGATAACATCGGATTTTTATAGATTGCTTGATTCGCTTAAAATTTCAGGTATAAATGAACAGGAAATTATTAAAGTAAAAAACAGATATAAGAAAAGAATTATTGATAGACAGAAAAATATAATGTGGTTCTCTTTTGGAATCCTTAAGGGTGAAAGAGTGTTTGGTAATCCTGAATTTTATAAAAAAGAATTGGAAATCTTTGACTCTATAACAAAAGAAGACTGTATTGGAATAATTGAAAAATATCTTTTAAAAGATAAAGGAAGTATTGTAACAATAGGGAGGAAAAAATGAAAAGATTATTCATATTCATACTTTTTGCATTAATATTATTTGCCCAAAAATCTCAAATGGCTAAAGAGATTGAAAAGATAAAATTTCCTGAGATTGATTGGAAGGTTCCAGAAATCGGGAGGGATATTGACAGGATAATCTTAAAATCAAATGCCATTTTGTTTATAAAAGAAGAAAAAAAATTACCTATCGTAAATATGAGTATTTTTTTGAAAAAGAGTGGACCTGCATATCTTGAATATGGAGAATTTCTTGTATCAGAATTATTAAAAGAAATGATAGTTAAAGGCGGGACAGAAAAATATACACCTGAAGAAATTACAAATCTTCTTGAGACAAACGCTATTGATATTTCTTTTCAAAATGAAGATGAAGTATATATAATTGATTGTTCATTCTTATCAAATCTAACTGATATTGCATTACCATTAATTGAAGAAATATTATTTAAACCAAGATTTGATGAGAAAGTCATGAAGTTAGAAATGGAAAGAGTTCTTGATAATTTTAAAAGAATAATGGAAAATCCAAGCTCTGCATTATTCTATATTGCAGATTATGTTCTTTTCCCTGAGCATCCTGCTTCAAGATATGTAGATATTGAAAAATTCAGGAATTTAAAAAGGGAAAGACTATTTGAAATACATAAAATATTCTTCCAGCCTAAAAATATGATAATCTCTGTTATAGGAGACTTTGATAAGGATGAATTAAAAAATAAGATGGAAACATTATTCAATGATAAATTTAACAATGATTTAAAAATTCCTGATGTAAAAGATTTAAAACCTATGGTAAAGAATAAGATTTTCTTTTATAATTTGAGAATTCCTCAGGGATACATAATGATTATTCACGAAGGTGAAAACAAATATTCAGATGACTTTTTTGACCTTACAATTATGAATGATATTCTTGGTTCAGGTGGTTTTACATCAAGAATAGTATCAAAGGTAAGAAATGAAAAAGGCCTTGCATATTCAACATGGGGATATTATGATAAACTTTCACTTTTTAAAGGTTCTTTTAGGGCATTTAGTGCCACAAAGTCAGATGCCGTTTTCGATGCAATATATTATATTATTGAAGAAATGAAAAGGATAAAAAAGGAGAAAGTATCTGATAAAGAATTGAAGGTAGCAAAAGAATCTCTTATAAACAGCACCATCTCAAGGCTTGGGAATCCTTACAATTTTATTTCGAGGGTTGCAGGTCTTGAGTTATATGAACGTCCTCTTAATTTCTATTCAACATATGTTGAAAATGTAAAAAAAGTTAATATTGAGGGTGTTTATAATGCTGCAAATAGATACCTGAAACCCGAAGATGTATCCATTATTATTGTTGGAGACAAGTCAAAAATAGATACTCTGAAATTAAAAGAATTTGGAAGTATTGAATTTATAGAGATTAAGCATTGATAGATGATAAAAGTTGTTTCAATTGATAAAGGTTCTATTGCTGAAAAAGCAGGTATTGAAAAAAATGATTTCATAGTTAAGATAAATGGTCAAAAAATAGAAGATTTAATAGATTATAATTTCTCCATATCAGAAGAGGAACTAATTTTCCAGATAAAAAGAGATAACAAGAAAAAAGAAGTTTTTATTAAAAGAGAAGCAGGTAAATCTTTAGGAATTAAATTAGAGCCTTTAGAGATAAGAAGATGTTCAAACAATTGTATATTCTGTTTTATGGATCAACTTCCACCAGACGCAAGAAAGTCTTTATTCATAAAAGATGATGATTACAGGGCATCTTTTCTATATGGTAATTTTATATCTCTATCAAATATGGACGAAAAGGACTATAGAAGAATAAAGAAACTACATCTTTCTCCGATATATGTATCTGTTCATACAACAAATCCAGAATTAAGGGCTAATATTATGGGAAATGAGAAATGCAGCGAAATAAAGAAAAACATAGAAAAGTTGATATCCTGTAATGTAAAAATACACACACAGATTGTTTTAATACCAGATATAAACGACAATGATGAGTATCTTTCTACAATAGAAGACCTTGCTTCCTATTACCCTAATATTATTTCTATAGGAGTTGTCCCCGTAGGATTAACAGGGTATAGATACAATCTTAAACCTATAAAGAGACCAACACCTGAATGGGCATCAAAAATAATAGAAAAATCAATACCTTTTCAGAGAGAGTTTCGTAGAAAATTTAAGATTAACTTTCTTTATCTTGCTGATGAATTTTATATACTTTCTGAATCTAATATACCTGAAGCTGAATATTATGATGATTTTCCACAGATTGAAAATGGAATAGGAATGGTCAGAAAATTCCTTGACGAACTTAATGAAGTTGAAATACCCGATTTCTCTGGGAGAACAATTCTTGTTACAGGAGTGCTCGCTTCAAAATATATAATGATGCTTGAACAAAAATTTAGGGAAAAAGGAATGCGTGCCGATACACTCGTTGTGAAAAACAGATACTTTGGTGATTCTGTAACAGTTGCAGGTCTCCTCGGTGGATGGGATATATCAAGTATGTTATATAACTATGATTGTGAAAATGTTATATTACCACCTGATGTTTTAAATGATGACAATCTTTTCATAGATAGTATGAGTTTAGATAAATTTAAAAGCATTGTGAATAAAAGGGTATTCATAGCCCCAAGAAACATTTCTGATTTCAAGGATATTCTTAAATGAGCCTGGTAGCAATAGTTGGAAGACCAAATGTAGGAAAATCGACTTTATTCAATGCGATTGTTGGAAGAAGGGAATCGATTGTTTCTGATAAACCTGGAACAACAAGAGATAGGATTTATGGATTTTTTGAGCATAAAGGTAAAAAAATGATTATTGCTGATACAGGGGGGTTATCTTTTTCAGAAGAGACCCTTTCAAAAGAAATAAAAAAACAGGTTGAATTTGCAATAAAAGAGTCAGATAAAATAATATTTGTAGTAGATGGTAAAGAAGGGATAACGCCACTTGATAAAGAAATTTCAAATTATATTCGGAAAAATTTCTCAAGCAAAGATATTATAGTCACTGTTAACAAAATCGATACAGGAAAAGAGGAACTGATTTTCGATTTTTACCAGCTTGGTTTTGACAATATTATTGCTGTCTCTGCGATTCACAAAAGGGGTATAGTAGACCTTCTTGACTGGGTTATAAAAGGTCTTGAGAACATAAAGCCCGTTGAAGGTATAGGGATAGCAATCATAGGAAAGCCCAATGTGGGAAAATCATCACTTGTTAATTCAATTTTAGGATATGAAAGATGTATCGTCTCAGAAATACCAGGAACAACAAGGGATAGTGTAGATACAATTTTTACTTACAAAGAAAATCTAATAACACTTATAGATACTGCTGGGCTCAAGAAAAAATCAAAACTTAAGGATGAAATCGAGTACTATACCCTTTTAAGAACAGTCAGAAGCATTGAGAAAGCAAAGGTCTGTGCAGTTCTTATAGATGCATATCAACCTGTAACCAGAGAAGATAAAAGAATTATTTCACTCGTGGAAGAGAGTGGAAAGTTTCTCATAATAGCACTTACAAAAATGGATTTAATACCTCCGGGATTAAAAAAAGAAGTTCTTGATTATTACAGGAAGGAATTGAAAGTCTTCTCTTATGCTCCGATAATACCAACATCATCATTGAATAAGATTGGTCTTGAAGAATTTCTTGATAGATGTATTCAAATTTCTAAAGGGGTTAAACTAAAGAAGACTGAATTAAATTCAATTTTAAGGGATGCAATCTCGAAAAATCCACCACAGCTATATGGGAAAAAATTTGTCTCAATCTATTCAATAAAGCAGAAGGATGATAAAGGTATTTTCATTATTGAAACAAATATACCTGAAGGCATAGACCAGAATTACTTGAGATATTTAGAGAATACTATCAGAAAAAGATATCACTTTGAAGGTATTCCCATAAAAATAATATTAAAAAGGAGGAAAAAATGAAAATTTTAATTCTGATTGGTTCTTTTATTGTATCATATCTTTTTGCCGGTATTCCTTTTGGATTTATTGTTGCAAAGATAAAAGGAATAGATATAAGAAAAACAGGAAGTGGGAATATTGGGGCTACAAATGTTTTCAGGGTTATAGGTAAGAAAGAAGGTATACTTGTATTTATTATGGATTTTTTGAAAGGTCTGATACCAGTGCTATTTTTTAAAAATTATGGTTTATACCCCGGTATTATTTCATTTGTAGGTGCATTTTTAGGGCACACTTTTACTCCATATTTGAAATTCAAAGGTGGAAAAGGAATTGCAACTGGCTTTGGTGGTCTCATTGCATTATTACCCCTCACTTCTCTATTTCTTCTAATTGTCTGGATTATTGTATTTTTGCCAACTGGATTTGTTTCCCTTGCATCAATAACAGCAGCATTTTTTTTTCCTGCTTTATATGTTTTGTCAAAATACATTTCTAAAGATGTGGTTGAAATCCCTATTTTAATACTAACTATAATTATATCTTTACTTGTAATTTACTTACACAGGTCAAATATAAGAAGACTGATAAAGAAGGAAGAACACAAGTTTATTTTATTTAAAAAGAAATAAAAATCTTATTTCTTTTTCTTTCCCATCAACTTAACAAGTAATGCTTTCTGTGCATGAAGTCTATTTTCCGCTTCATGAAGGACAACGGAATGTGGTCCATCAAGCACTTCATCTGTAATCTCTTCACCTCTATGTGCAGGAAGACAATGCATTACAATAACTTTTTTATCAGCAACTTTTAATAATTCACTATTTACCTGAAAACCCTGAAAATCCCTCATCCTTTTTTCTTTTTCTTCCTCCTGTCCCATAGAAGTCCAGACATCTGTATATATTACATCTGCATTTTTACAGATTTCAAATGGGTCATTTTTAATCTCTATCTTAGAGCCACTCTTTTTTGAAATAGCAATTGCCCTTTCAGTTATATCTTTTGATGGTTCATAACCTTTTGGTGTCGCAATTGATATATGTGAGCCAAGTATTGCTGAACATAGCATTAATGAATGACAGACATTATTACCATCACCAACCCATGCTATTTTTATTCCTTTAAATTTTTTCTTGTGTTCCAGGATTGTAAGAAAATCTGCAAGAATCTGGCATGGATGTTCCAGATCTGAAAGTCCATTGATAACAGGTATAGTAGCATTCTCTGCAAGATCAGTTACAGTCTTATGTGCAAATGTCCTTGCCATTATTCCATCAACCCATCTCGATAGATTCCTTGCAACATCAGGGACAGATTCCCTAACACCAAGTTTTATATCTGAAGGTGCAAGGTAAAGTGCAGTTCCACCAAGCTGGAACATACCAACCTCGAATGAGACCCTTGTTCTTAAAGAAGGTTTTTCGAATATCATGGCAAGTGATTTTCCTTTTAGATAATGATGCTCTATACCTTTTTTCACTTTCTTTTTCATCTTTATTGCATCTTCAAAAAGCTCTAAAATTTCATCTTTTTTTAAATCAGTTATTGATACAAAATCCCTTTTCAATATTCCTCCTTTCTTAAAATACTACCATTTTCTTTGTTATTTTTGATTTAACACTCTTTACGAAATATACACCTGCATTTAAGTAAACAAAATTCCCATCTGAATTTCGGATGTACAATTCTTCTTTCAATCTTCCAAGAATATCATAAATTTCTATTTTATCACCAATACTGCCCTTTATCTTTAATCCATTCGGCACAATCTCAACATAAAATTCTTTTTTTCTTTCATACTCCTCTATCCCTGTAAAAATTATTGATATGAAACTGGCGATAACAGGCAGATGGTCGGATGAATAATACAATGCCTCTGCAATCTCAGGTGGAACCGAATCATTTGTTCCATAATTTATAGAGAGATTGAAATGATTACCGTCATTTCCGTAAGCCCTGTAAGTATTTTGAATATATTCTATTCCCCTGTTATCATTTAGATAATAATTACCAAAGATAAAATCAAACCTGTCATCCAGTCCACCAGTTGAACCACCATCAGGTAAACTTGCAGTCCTTGTAGATTGTGTATGATATGGTGCATAGGTCACATTATCGTGCCAGTTACCAGCTATTCCCAATAAATCCCTTGACCTTCCCCTGTTATTTACTTCATCGGCTATGAATTTTTGATAACCGGGTTCAGTAGCAGTATAAAAATTCATATCACCAGCAATAATAAATTCAGAACTGTCAGGTGTTGTGTTCAAACGCTCTCTTAAAGTAGTGACCTCTGCAAGCCTTTGATTAACTGAAGACTGGTCATCACTGGCTTTAAGATGGCATGAATAGAATCTTATTATATTTTTATTTATTTCCATCACATATTCATTGATATTCCTTAAAGAAGTGCAGATTGTATCCTGGGATATCAGACTTCCGACTGACATCCTGTAAAAAAGCATGTTGTTTGAGCTCGGGTCATTAGGGTCCTGTATGAATTCAGCCCTTGCATAATCACCATTAATGGTGTTAAGTGAATCAAGTATCATATCAGCACCTGATTCATTCTGGAGTTCCTGAACAATTATAATATCAGGAACAAGTGCTCTAAATGTCTTCATCATATAACCAAGTCTATATGAAGTATTACCAGGAAAATTAAGGATATTGTAACTCATCACACTGAATTCCAGATTAACCGTATCCCTAACAACATAGTTATAAACCCTTGAAGAATCTTTTAGTAGAGAATCATTCTTTGCGATTATATAATAAAAAATAGTATCATTTATATTCCTTTTTGGAATTGAATAAAAATAGATATCACCATTTATACTATCGTGTGTCTTTCTGTTGTAAGAACCACTATTAATTCTATATATCAGAGAATCAGCAATTATCTGAGCATCATCAATTATTTTCGCCCTCACTATAACATTATCAAGGAATGTAACTGCACCTGGATATCTTATAACATTCTTCACAACAGGGTATCCTTTTATATCAAAAGAACCTCTTGGAACAATTTTAAAATTCGAAGAAGAATAGTACACAGGACCGGTTATATTATATCTTCTACCTGAAATTGGAGGATATGTATAAAGTAATGTTCCTATCCTTACATCTCCTGTTCCGTCATTAACAATCCATTCGTCACTACCTGCATTTGGATTTACACAGATTGCGTTCTGGACTTTTACCAGAACACATTCCCATTGTTCATTAGCAATATTACCAGTTGGAAGAAGAATCGGAGGTGGCGGTGTTGTATTTAATACTACAGAATAGTTATGTTGTGTGCTTTTTATCTCGGTAAGACCGGAATATTCTTTAACAGAATCAGTTATAACAATACTATCTCCTATTGATACAGAAGGAAGCGAAGCAGTATAAACATATATTCCCCTCCAGGCAGGGCTTGGATTTTTTTCCTGAATAAAGAAACCTGTAGAACCAACAGCAGTCACAACACCTGATGTTGTAACAATCTGATTCACATAGGGAGAACTTGAAGTCTGCCCCTGAATCTGGTAAATAGAATGATAATCAGCAAAAAGAAAAATATTATATAAAAAAAGTATAAGTAACTTTTTCATAAGTAAACTATACATTTTATCTTATGTTTGTCAAGAAAAAGTTATGGCCTGTTATAAAATTCAACCTTCCTTTAGTGTGTTTTATAAAAATGAACAGTTGTTCAATTGACATTTCTTTAAATTCAATTACATTTTTTAGATGCTGCCAGTTATAGTCCTCTTTATTGTTTTCATACTTATTGCCATAAGGAATCTGGGAAGTATAAAGATTCCTATATGGATTGTTATGTTTTCAGCTGCTATTACTGTTATAATAACAGGAAGCATCTCATTTATAAATGCTTTAAAGTCAATAGATATTGATGTTATGCTATTCTTATTTTTTATGTTCTATATAGGTTCTGCATTTGAAGAGAGTGGTTATCTTTCTCATATAACATACAGATTATTCAAAAGGGCAAAAAATTTGGATTTTCTATTGCTGTATATCATTTTTATATTTGGTTTCCTATCTGCATTATTCATGAATGATACTGTTGCAATCATTGGGACACCCGGATTAATACTTCTTTCAAGAAAACACAGAATAAAAGCATCTATACTACTATTAACCCTTGCATTTTCAGTAACCATTGGGAGTGTTTTAAGTCCTATCGGTAATCCACAGAATCTTCTTATTGCAATAAAGGGCAATTTTGTAAATCCGTTTTTCTCTTTTTTAAAGGGACTTTTTATTCCAACCGTTTTAAATCTAATTATTTTGTTTATTTTGATAAGGATTTACTATAAAGGTCATTTACACAAGGAAACACTTGACCATTCTCAGGAACCCATTAAGGATAAAAGTCTTGCATTAAAATGCAGGATTTCATTAAGGCTTTTGCTATTACTTGTATTTATTAAGATAGTATTATGTTTTATAAAACCTGGAATAGATTTTCGTTTGACTTACATTGCGATATTTTCTTCTATACCATTATGGTTTACAGGAAAAATATTAAAGATTATAAGAAAATTAGACTGGCATACACTCGTTTTTTTTGTTTCAATGTTCATACTTATGAGAAGTGTCTGGGACACAAATTTTTTTCAGGATATAATTAGCAAAATGAAACTGAATACCGGCTCAACTATAATAATCCTTTTTTTAAGTGTTTTCCTGAGTCAATTTATATCAAATGTCCCTTTTGTTGCACTTTATCTTCCGTTTATTTCAGCGAATGAAAAAGCCCTATTAACACTTGCTGCAGGTAGCACAATAGCAGGAAATTTCACAATACTTGGTGCAGCAAGTAATGTAATAATTATTCAAAACGCTGAAAAGAAAGGAGAAACAATAACATTCTTAGAATTCATAAAATTAGGGATTCCTTTAACATTTCTTAATATAATTATATATTATCTATTTCTAAAATAGAAAATCCTTTCCTTCCTGTTTCTTATCTTACATTTCGTTAATCTAATACTTTATTTAAAATCAATAAGTGTTTATATAGCATTGTTAAAATGGTTTTTTTTATTTTATGCTTGACTTTTTCATCTTTTTAGTTACTATATAAAAAAGGGAGGTTTTATGAGTAAACTGTTTTATGTTGTAATGTTCGTTGTTTTATTGGGTTTTGTTGGTTGTCAGAAGGTTGACTTAACACCTGTAACAACAAAGATTGATGACCTTTCAAAGAGGATTGAGACAATTGAGAAGGCAATTCAGCCTTTGCTCACACCTGATACAACCAAAACAAGCATCACACCACAACTGAAAATGGAACTTGATAAGATTATGAAGGAGATTTCAGGCGTTAAAAAACAACTTCAGGACCTTGGCACAAAATACGATGAACACATTAAGAAATATCATTCTGGAACCGTAAAATAAGGAGGAGAAATGAAAAAATTTGCTTTTTTAGTCCTTGCCGCACTTCTTCTAACCTTTGTGGGTTGTGAATCAGTCGTTGAGATTGAAGCACCATCAAACCTTACAGTGAATGTTGCAGGTGCTGATTCCCTTGACCTTGCATTCACATGGACAGCAACGTCAGACACCACTATTGATGGTTACAGACTCTACTGGAATTCAGGGACAAAAGCAGGCGATTCACTCCTTTGGGAAGGAACAGTGACAACCTGCACGATTGACAATCCACCAATCGGAAAATTCTATGTTACAGCCTACAAGGGAACAAAGAGTGAATCTGACCCTTCAAATGAGATAAATACTGCCCCTGTTATTGTAACAGGTCAGGGACCAGTTTATTACATATCAGACCCTGCAGCAGACCATCCATCCGGATATTACTGGAATGAAGATGGAACAGGTTCAACAGTTGCATTAGGCGGCTCTGACTCATTGAAGGCAGATATGTATCTTGATGCATCAGATTGTCTTGCTTCCCCAAGTATCCGTGGTTCACATTTCCATGTGACTGGTTTTAAAGAATCAACATCCACATTTGACAATCTTGATGTTGCAGACCAGACAGGATACACCCTTGGAACAACAGCTGTTTCAGCAAACAAGGTTTATGTCCTCTGGCTTACAGATACAAAGCAGTATGTGAAACTTGAAGTTTCAAGTTATGATGCAACTGCCCATTCAATTACCTTCAGATACGCATTACAGACGATCGCAGGATACAGAAGATTTAAATAATTAAATTAAGGGTCTGGCAAAAGAAGCTAGACCCTTTATTTTTTTCTAAGAACATAATAAGAACTTAAAATACCCCCTATAATAACACCAAGATAACAGGTAATAAATCGCCATAAAATAATATAAATACCTAACAATTCATAAGGACAAACATCTTTGAAGATTCCATATGCTCCAAATTCTGCAAAACCAGATGAACCCGGTGTTGGGAGAAAATTTAAAGAATATGTAAGGATAACTTGAAGAAGTGATACTTTTACAAAATCAACATTAACACCAAGACCTTTAAGGATCAAAGGTGCAGTGATAAAATAAAAGAAAAGGGAAAAAATGGTAAAGATAAATGCGGGGAACAGGTATATTTTCCTGTTTTTATACTCTTTTAATAATATCTCTCTGAATCTTTCTATTCCTTCATTTAATCTTTGAAACCTTCTTATCTTTATCCCGAGGGATACCATTATAAAAACAATAAAGAAAAAAGAATAGAATGCAATGAGATAATATAAAAGTCCCTTAAAAATTGGGGATTTTAAGGATTCTGTTTTAAGAAAGATAAATGGAAGAAATAAAGGGAAGGCAATTGCGGATAGTGCCCCTCTTGAAAAGATTATGGAACTTGTTTCAGGTATTGATATTCCATCCTTTTTTAAGAAATAAAATTGTAAAGGAACACCACCAATCTGGAAAGGGGTAAGACCACCAAGAAATTGACCTCCCAGAATAAAAATAGTGGAACTTTTAAAACTTAAATTCTTCCCCATACACCTTGCAAGGAATATAGACCTTATTATATCAAATAAAAACCTCAAAATTGTTGTTAAGATTGAAAGTATAAAAAATAAAGGAATCATATTCCTTAAAGCCTGGAATGTCTTAATAGATGTTGTTCTTATAATGATGATAAGAATTGCTATAAAAGAAATGAAAACAAATATCTTTAGGTTAAGAAATATCTTTTCCTTCAATCTCAGTATCCCCCAAGTGGAAGACCTTCAATGTTAAAAAACCACCTATTATAGCAGAGATATAAAATGTATAAAATCTCCAAAGTATAGAATAAATTCCAAGAATATGTTTTGGTGCAACGGTTGCAAAAAGCAGTGCAAAACCACCTTCAGCTGCACCAGTGCTTCCAGGTGTGGGGAAGAAAAAAGTTAATAGAACTACAAAAAGCTGCAGGAGAAAAACACCGGCAAAGTGAACATTTATCCCAAGCCCTTTTAGAATAATCGGTGCAATTGAATAACAGGACAGGAATGCGATAAGGGTAAAAATATATGCAAGTAATGTATGTTTTATTCTTTTTGTAGCAAAACCTAAGAATTTCTCCCTCATTTCATAAAATTCATCAGAAAGTCTTAAAAGTCCTTTTTTAATCTTTTTTACCTTTATAATGTTTGAAAGTTTGAATATTAAAGTCTTTAATATAACGGGTTTTATTATAAAAATTAAGAATGCAATTATAACAAATGCATAAACAAGAGCACTATATATAAATAGAGTGAAAAATCTTTCAGAGAATTTAAACAGTGGAAATACAAAAGGAAGGACTGTTATTAAAAAAAGAGCATAGAATATTCCCCTTAGGAAAATTATCAGGGTAGCCTTGCCAACAGAGATACCCTTCTTATGTAAAAGATATATCTGTATGGGGAATCCACCTGTTTGGAATGGTGTTACTGCTGCAAGAAATGCACCCATAAGATTTATATCAAAAGAAATGGATAGTCTCTGGAACTTACCGCATACACCATGAATTATTGTATGAACCCTCAATGCATCAAAAAATACATAAAAACCCCATAGAATAAATGAATATAAAAGATATTTTAACTTAAAAGACTTTAAAGCTATAAATGTCTCTTTTGATGTTGTAAATATCAGGATTAAAGTAATAGTTATAACAAGAATTATTAGAAATAATCTTATTCCCCTTTTGAAATTTTTATTCATTTAATCCATTTGTAGACAAGATTGAAAACTTCTTTTCTTTTTTTATCAAGTGTAAGGACATGCGTTGCATCGTCAATTAATCTTAATTCCTTCTTTGTTTTTAATCTGTTATATACAAGAATTGCTGAAGCAGGTTTTATCATCTCATCTTTTTTACCATGAACAATCAGTGTAGGTGATTTTATTAAATTTAGATTCCTGACAAACTCGTTTCTTGTTCTCCATAACTGGTATACACTGTAAGCAGGTGCAAAATAGTATGATTCAGGGTTAAGGCTGTAATCACAAATCCTGACAAGCTTTTTTCTTACTATTAATCCTATTGGTGCAAGAGAGAAACTTGATTTTTTTACATAAACAGCAGGTGAAAGGAGTATTAATTTCTCCGGTTTTTTAATGGTTGCAGTGATACCTGAAAGTAGTGCACCCATTGAAAGTCCACAAAGATAGATTTTATCATATTTTCTTTCCATCTCTTCATAAAAATTTAAAAGATAATCTATCCAGTCTTCCTTTGTTATTTCTTTTAGGCTTTCTGGTTTTTCCCTGTGTCCTGGAAGTAATGGATATTCAGGAGCATATCCCCTGTTTTTTAAAAAATCTCCAAGTTGATACATCTCATAAGGGGTTCCACCGAATCCATGAAGAAGAATTATACATTTTCTCATATTTTTATTCTACATATAAAAATTAAAAAATCAATAAAAATATTTTAATAGCATCAATCTTATAACATTTCAAATGTGAAGACTTGATGCGAAATTTTCATATATTGACAATGTAAAAAAATAAGATAAAATACTTCTATGAAGAAATATATAGCAATAGACTTCGGGGAAAAAAGAACAGGTATTGCATTAAGTGATGATGCAGGTATGATTTATCCGTATAAATCTATAAATAGTAAAGACATAATAAAAGAAATAAAAGAGATTATTTCAAGAGACCTTTATGATGGAATAATAGTTGGGAACCCAATAATTGGCAGAAGAAAAAAGGCAACAGATAAACTTATTAAATCAATAAAAGAAAATTTCGATATAGAGGTTATAGAATGGGATGAATCCTTCACTACAAAAAGGGCAGAAGAATATTTAAGAGAGATAGGTAAAAAACCATCAAAAAACAGAGGAAAGATAGATGAAATTGCAGCCTGTTTCATTCTTAAAGAGTTTCTTTTCGGTGATTAAATATCCGTTACTTATTCTTCTTTTCTCTTTATTACTTCTAATTCCTGAAAAGAAAAAAGCGGTTCTTTTTGAAATAAAAAAAGGCGAAACCTTAAATGAGATTGCCCTTAATCTTAAGGAAGAAGGGTTTATCAAAGATAGAATTGGTTTTGTCATACTTATGAAAATACTGAAAAGTGAAAAAAGTTTTAAACCAGGATATTATATTATTGAAAGTTCATTCTCAGTTTTTAAAATCAAGGAAAAATTTATAAAAGGTGTGAGTGAAAAGGTGAAAATTACAATACCTGAAGGCCTAACAATCTATGAGATTGCAAGTATACTTTATAATAAAGGAAAGATAAACACGGATGAATTTATAAATATATGTAACGATATAAATTTCATAAAATCATTGGGAATAGATGCGAATTCACTCGAAGGATACCTTTTCCCAACAACATATTTCTTCTACTATGGAGAAGATGCAAAGTCAGTAGCAAGGGAGATGGTTCTGACACTTTTTAAGGAGATTGAAGAGTTCAATATAGGAATTGAAAATTCTAATTATACCATACATCAGATATTAACTATTGCATCTATGATTCAGAAAGAAGCAGCAAAGGAATTTGAAATGCCTCTTATTTCAAGTGTTATATATAACAGACTTAAAAAAAATATGAAATTGCAGATGTGCGTGACTGTTCAATATGCACTGGGAAAACATAAGACAAGATTACTCTACGAAGACCTTGAAATAGATTCACCATATAACACATACAAGATTTCGGGTCTTCCACCCGGTCCAATATGTAATCCCGGGAAAAGTGCTATTATGGCTGCAATCTATCCTGCAAAAACAGATTATCTTTATTTTGTATCAAAAGGTGATGGAACACACCATTTTTCAAAAAATCTTGATGAACACTTAAATAATAAAACAAAAAGGAGGAAAAAATGAAGATAGGTATTGGTTGTGACCATAGAGGTTATGAATTAAAAGAATTTATAAAAAACTACCTTATAGAAAAAAATTATGAAATAATAGATTTTGGAACCTATTCAAATGATTCAGTTGATTATCCGGACTATGCGATACCAATAGGTGAAAAGGTTGCAAAAGGTGAACTTGATAGGGGGATTTTAATATGTTATTCAGGTATTGGAATGAGTATTGTTGCAAACAAGGTAAAAGGTGTATACGCAGCGCTTGTTCACGATGAAGAAGAAGCTGAACTTTCAAGGAAACATAATAATTCAAACATACTTGTTTTAAGCGGAAAAACAGAAACACAAAAGGCAAAAAATATTGTTGAATTATGGCTTAATACAGAATTTGAATCAGGGAGGCATCAAAAAAGGCTTTTAAAGATAAAAGCATATGAGGAAGGTAGGTATGGAAAATGAAAATCTTATAGAAGCATTTAAAAGATACCTGCCAAGAAGGGTATTTGAAAAGATAATGGCAAACCCTGAAAGGGTAAGGGTTGAAGGTGAAAGAAGATTTGTAACTATCCTCTTCGGAGACCTTTCTGGATTTACAAGTCTGACGGAAAAATTGCAGGACCCTGAAAAGATTGTCGAGATAGTAAATAAGTACTTTACAAGAATGCTCGAGATTGTTGAAAAATACGAAGGTGATGTTGATAAGTTTCTCGGTGATGCAATAATGGTTGTTTTTGGCGCACCTGTTGCACATAAAGACGACCCTGAAAGGGCTATAAGGGCGGGTCTTGAAATGATTAATGCAATCAAAGAACTTGGTGTTATAAAAACACCAAAAGGTGATGTTGAGATAAATATGAGTATAGGAATAAATACCGGTGAAGTTGTTGCTTTGAATATGGGTTCCGATAACAGAATGGAATATACAGTTATGGGAGATAATGTTAATCTTTCTGCAAGGCTTGAAGTTGTAGCAGGTTCAGGAGAGATAATAATAAGTGACAGGACATATAAATTCGTTAAAGATATTTTTAAATTTGAAAAACTTGAACCCGTTAAGGTGAAAGGAAAGGAAAAACCAGTTCAGATATATAAGGTTTTAGGGATAAAAGAAGAGAAGAAATTGAAAAGATTTGAGATTTTTATAAACAGGAACGAAGAGATTGAAAAACTGAAATCAAACCGTGATTATGCATTCACGAAAGAAGGTTTAAAGATAAATGTATGGGGTGAATTCGGTGTAGGGAAAACATCCCTTATTAATGAATTTTTAAAGGAGAAAGGATTCAGGGTTATACACATATCGGGAGACAGATTCAGAAAGAATATCCCATTTGCAAGTTTTATAAACTATCTATCTGGATATTTTGGTAAAAATATTCCAGAAAATCTAAGGGAATTTTTTGAAATCAAAGAAGAGAAAGATTTAATTAAAAGGTTAAAGGAAAAATTCTTTAATTATTTTTATGAGATTTCTAATGTTTCACCGGTAATAATTTATCTCGATGATTACGAATCTATTGATAGAACAACCTTAACCTGTTTTGAGGAGTTAGAGATAAAAGATAGAAAGATTCTTATAATCCTTGAATCAGAGAATAAAATTTCAGGATGGAAAGAGATAAAATTAGAAGGTTTTGACATAAAAAGAACGGAAGAATTATTAAGAATATACAATGGAATACCTTTAGAGAAGAAAATAATTGAATTTGTCTATAAGAAGAGTAAAGGGAACCCTTTCTTCATACTGAATATATTCCAGCTATTAAGGTCTAAAAAATTTATAAAAATCCAGAAAGGTGAGTTCAAGCTTTTAAGGGATTTATCTTCATTTAAAATGCCTGAAAGTGCAACTGGAATTATCCTTGACTTTCTTGATAGATTACCGGAAGAACTGTACACATTTGTCCAGTATTCTTCAGTCATTGGAAACAGATTTGATAGAAATATGTTAAAAGGGATTTATAATATATCTTTTGAAAGGATGAACAACCTTATTGAAAAAGGGATTGAAAATGGCATATTTAGAAAAATAGAAGATAATATAGAATTTACATCCCCACTTTATCAGGAAGCAGCGTATTCTACATTATTTAAGAAAAGAAGGGCAGAAATACACAACAGGGCGGGGACATTTCTTGAAAAGTATCTCAAAGAAAACTTGGAAAACTATTCGGATATACTTGGATGGCATTTTGAAAATGCAGGTGAATTGGAAAAGGCAGTAGATTATTATTTTAAAACAGAAAGAAGAATGAGATACCTTTCTGAATTTCATCCGGCACTTGAATATATAAAAAAGATAGAAAATTTGAACAAAAAAATTAAATCGGTTGAAATAAAGACAGAAGCAGTAATTGAAAAAGGAAGGATATATTTTAATACAGGTGATTTAAAACTTTCAAAGGAATGTTTTGAAAGGGTTTTAAAAAGCAGGTTGGATGATAATAAAATCGGTGATATATCAGGTTATTATGCAGCGCTCCTAACAAGGACAGGTGATATAGAAAATGCAATTATATATAACAAGAAGGCACTTGAGCATTATAAAAAAGCAGATAACAAGATAGGAGAAGCACATATAAATATAAACATGGGTGGAATTTATCTGAATACCGGAAGATTCAAAGAAGCAATGGAAAGTTATAAAAATGCACTGGATATAGCATTAAAAGAGAATAAGCTTGAAATCTCAGCTTCTGCATATTTTAACATTGCAAAAATAAATGATATAACCGGGAATTCTGAAGAAGCAAAGAAGAATTACAACCTATCACTTGAGATATGGAAGAGACTTAAGAATAGAAAAATGGAAGTCCAGACTTATACAAACCTCGGGGCAATGTGTGTTCAAACAGGTTTATTAGAAGAAGCTGAATTATACTTAAATCAGGCAGTTAAAATTTCGGATGAAATTGGAGACAAAGAATTAAAAGCCCTTTCACAGCTAAATCTTGGTATAATAGAATCTTCAAGGATGAATCTTGAAAAGGCATTTGACTATTATAATGATGCATTGAACTTCTTTAAATCCCAGGGTATGATAAATGAAATGAATATATGTTACACCAATATAGGGGAGATTTATGAAAAGAAATGTGAATTTGAAATAGCAATTGAGAATTACAATCTTGCAATAGATGGTGCCGAAAAAACAGGTGATAGACCACTTGTAGCATACATATTACAGAGATTAGGAGAGATTTATTTTATCTCTGGAAATATTAAAGAATCCATATCATCGTTGAAAAAATGTATTGATATTGCAAAAGAGATTGGAATAAATGATTTTTTAATTGATGCATCCCGGACTCTTTCAAAGATCTATCTTTTCTGCGGTATGGAAAATGAAGCAGAAAAATATCTTAATTTTGATGAGAAGACAATTGGGAATCCTGAAGTCCTTGCAAGGTTTCTTGAAGCAAAGGCAGATTTACTCATAGAAAAGAGAGAATTTGAAAAAGCGATTGGAACAGGTGAGAGATTAATAAATCTTTCTATAAAAATAAATTCACCACAGATAAGACTTCTCGGTCTGCTTGTAAAAATAGATTCGAAAATTCATAATAACAAGGATGCATCTTCAGAAATCAGTGATGCAGAAGAAGTGCTTAAGAATTTTGATATCCCTTTAATAAGATTAAAAATTATGGAATTGACAGGAAGATTATTGGTTTATATGGGTGATTTTACAACTGCATTCTCAACCCTTGAAACGGGTCTTAATGAGGCTAAGAATAAAAACATAATAAATATCCAGATACCTTTTTATTCATCATTAATTGAAGCATACAAATTCATAAAAAAAGAAACAAAGATAATTGAACTTGCTCGAGATGCCAGAAAAGTAATTGGTTTTATAATTGAAAACCTCCCGAAAGATCTCGAAGAATCATTTTATAAAACAAACGATTTGAAGACTATATTTGAGAGTGGTATAAAAATCCTTTATGAAAATAGGAATCTTCCAATTGCAATAGAACTATTAAAGGGAATTCCTGAGCCTATTTTTATGGAGTTTACAGAAGAAATTAAAGAAACATCATTCTTTGAAGAATTGAAAAAACATATTACCTGAATATTTATTTTTGTTATATTCTTCCTTTAGCTGTCTGGTCAAAGTGTCCTGAATCTCTTTTTTCATTCTCATCTTTCTTTAAGAATTTCTTATTCATTAGATTTAAGACAGACTTCCTTTAATTCTCTGCTCCCTTGATGAGAGCGGATTAAGGTGGGAGTGATATTAATTACTAACCCCAATCTCTATTTATGGTAGCCGCAGGCTTCAGCCTGCGTAACTCCTATTTTTTGTCAATCTGACATCGTAATATGTCATTCCGAAGGCTTGCAGGCTTCTCTTCTCTCTTAACCTGTGGCAATCTCTGGTTTTTCAAATTCAAAAGTTAACAAAAGTATACGCCTGCCCCCATTTTTTAGTAATTACTCTTTATATCAGAAAAGTTGAAAGTTTATGACTGACACCATTAAAGATTTTCAAAATATTCATAAGCATCTATTATATCAAGATAAACTCCATCAAAGCCAGAATTAATTATTTTTTTAAGATATGATGAATCATTCCCGAATATAATATCCTGCCATTCTTTTTCCCAGTATTTCACTTTGTAATTCCCTTCCCAATTAGGGTTCTCTTCACATATCCATGACGGATTCCCTGTTTTCCACCAATCATTCCAGTAATATCTATAATCCTCTGCTTCACCTATACTCATATAAGAAATGACAAGTCTCTTCCCATTATTCTTTTTTATTTTCAGATTAGAAATATCTGAACTCGTAAGCTCAGTATTATCAAAAAATAAATCAATGATCAAAATGTCATAGTTTGTTTCCTTCAATGCATTTATGAATTCTTCCTTTGAACCGAATGAAGATGGATTTATAAGGTATAAAAAATTCTTAGCATCCTCGAATTTAAAGATATCTGATGCATTAACATTGTATGGTTCTAATGGATATAAAGGTATATTGTCAAGTTCACGATGGTTTGCAGCAAAAGAGATATATCCCTTTAAACCAGATTTATTGTACGAAGAATCAACATAAGATTTTGTTGAACAATAATCAATCACAAGGATTTTAATCCCATTAGATTTACCGATATCAAGAAAATGAATAATCTCTTCACTCACTTCTTCTGGTGTTAGTAAGTTATCACCATTATATCCATAGAATAAATCTTCCCTCCCGATCCCGTCAATTGCATCAATATAATCCATCCTTATTATACTATCATCTACAATAATCTCTTCCCCATTTTGCTGTATAATTAAAAAATCTTTATTTATATTTTTTGCATAAAGACTTATATTTTTTACAAAAGCCCTCATATCTTCCCTGTAATTTCTTGATTCTTTTTCTCTACAACCGAGACCAAAAAGAAAGAATATTAAAAATATTATTTCAATCTTAAAAAAATTCAATTTATTCAGCATATCACCCAAATCCTTATCTTATATATATTACTTTCCTTATTCCTTCCTTCCCTTTATAAATATAAATCCCTTTTCTTTCCAATCTATTAATCTTTCTTCCAGTTAAATCATACAATGGATAAGGGATTTCAGTATCCTTAAATATTATGATATATTTTTCGTTTTTATCATTATTTTTCTCGTCAAATCCAGAAGGGAAAGACTCTTTCCTTATTCCCCAATACTTCATTGTAATATCCATTATCTTTCTTCTTTCATCTTCCTCCTGAATATGGTTATAACTATAACCCAAGAATAAAGACTTGGTTTTTTCTTTTGTATGTGATATACCTGCACATTCATCTGATTTTGCAGACAAATAAATAAAACTTGTATCATATCCCCATATAATATCAGGGTCTGTAGGGACATAATGAGCATAAACGCTTGAATAAATCTTGAGACCTTTTATAATATTACAAGAAATAGTTCCCTGAACTGCAAAGATTCCAAAATAATTCTGTAATATATTAGTATATCCGGGGATAAAGAGATTTTCTGCAATATTTTCACCTGTCATCATTATCCTTCCACCATAATCCATATAAGATTTTATCCTTATTGTATCATCACCCGTAAGTGTACTGGAATTTTTGCCTGTATTCCAGATTACAACTGCAAATCTTTTCATATAATTAGTATCAGGGATAGACAAAGTATCATCAACATTTTTATAACCTAATTGAACTAAATCTTGTTTTATAAAATCAGGCTCACCATAGTTTTCCCTGTTAATATAGAGTATCCTTGAAATACCCATATATGCTAATACCTTTCTTACGAATTCCCTTCTTAACCTGAAAGAATTCTGATAAGGATATCTTTTCTTAAAACCCGATATATTTATTGAAGATATAATAGATGTCCTCAGGCCTGATTTTTCAGCTGAATAACTGTATGCAGTAGCTCTACATACATAAGCCTTCTGGTCTGATGAAACAAGTATTGTATCAGCAGGAAAAATTGCTCCAATTATATCAACGTCATAATTCATTCCTGCGTCTGTAAAATATGAAAATTCCTCACCTTCTGTAAAAGTGTTTTGATAACCGTAGATATATCCTACCGGAGTCCCAACAGTGCTACCTGAATATTCAGCATAGAATGAATCAAGTAATGCAGGATGGTTAAAATGCAAAAATTCTGCTATGTTATTTCCTTCCATATAAACATCTCCACCTGAACCCATATATGATTCTATATTATTTAAATCAGGCAAACTGATGATATTAACCTTTCTTGGTCCATTCACAATAAAAATTGCATCGTAGTTCCGAAGTTGCGAAAGTTCAGGTAAAGTATCATTCTCAATTAATGTATCACCAAATACGGATAGGTTATAGTTCAGAGCATCGTAAAGATAAAGCTGGTATCCGACATTTACCCCAAGATCACTATCATAAAATGTATAACCACTGTCATTATCCCATAAAAATACAGCGTATGAGAAGATTATAAATAACATTTTCGCTCCTATTTTATAAACAAAATTTTTATAACCCCAATTTTTCCTTTATAAATGTATATTCCGGTCTTATCAGGTTTCATAATCTTTCTTCCAGAAACATCAAAAAAAGGGAGATATCTTTCTAAATCCCTGTAATCCGTGATTAAAAGATAATTTCTTTTATCTTCCATTTCTTCTTTTATTCCAACTGGTGGTGTTGATGACTTATTAATTCCGAATAAATTTAAGGTATGTGATAGAATTGAAATCCTTTCGGAGACATCTGTCATATCATCATACGAAAATCCGAAGAATAGTGTTTTTGTCTTTCCAAATGTATTCATGAAACCTGCACCTTCATTCGCTTTTGTTCCAGTAAAAACAAAACAGGTTTCAACCCCTGTAATTCTGTCAGGCTTAATCCCGTTGTATAGAGTTTGATATCCACTATAAAGTCTTCTTCCTTGAATACCTGTAGCGTATACACTATCATATAAATAATCAACACCGAAGAAATCCTTTAAGAATTTAACCTCCTCCATATATCCTGGGAAACCTATAGATGAAGCAAGGTCTTCACCTGTAAGTATAACCCTTCCTCCATACTTTATATATTCTTTTATCCTTATTGTATCCTGTTCAGAGAGTGATGAACCAAATTTTCCGGTCCTCCAGTAAACAAGTGAATATTTCTTCATATCAGAGAAATCAGGGCCATTTTGAACAACATCAAAATTATGATATCCAATGCTATTCAGGTCTCCTATTATTTTATTCTGCTCAGAACCAGCATAATCAACAACAAGAATCCTTCCCAATCCCATAAATCCAAGTATCTTTTTCACCATTTCTTCTCTTAAATCCTGTGAAATCGCTTCAGGGTTGATCTTTTTTAACGCAGATAGATTCAAAGAACTTATGATAGAATTCTTTTTAATGGATTTTGATTTTTCAGCTGAATAACTGTATGCAGTAGCTCTACATACATAAGCCTTCCCATCTATTGTCTGTAAGATATTTTGACCTGTTCCTACCGGTTCAAGTCTATCCATGGAGGTTATCAGTGACAAATCAGGGAAATAGAAGAATTCCTCACCTTCTGTAAAAGTCCCTTCCTTACCCTGAATCAGATAAAAAGGTTCAAAGGTATTACCTCCATATAAAACCCTGAAAGAATCAAGCAATGGTGGATAAAATTCCTGTAAAAACTCTACAATATTATTCCCTTCTATATAAACATTTCCACCTGCACCAAAATATTGTTCAATCTTCTGAGCATCTTCAATATTCATAATATTCCCTTCTCTTGTGCCATTTATAACAAAAAGAGCATCATAGGTAAGAAGTTCCTCAATCTGAGGTAGAATATCACTTATAAAAATTGTATCTATTACAGGGTCTAAAATATTTGATAAGCCTTGTGTTAAATAGGCAGCAAATCCAACATATGCACCTATTTCATCATCAAAGAATACAGTCCCCGTAGAATTGTCCCAGACATAAATTTTGAATCCATCTTCACTCTTATAACCGATAAGTTTTACATTATCCACTGCACAGGCCCAGCCAAAATGCTGTGAAGTTGCTTCATCGTTATAAACCCACCTTATCTGGACAGAATCAGCTGGTAAATAAGGATTAAGTCTTGTTATTTCTACACCAGCATAAGAAGAGTTATAAAATGCAAGGGTTTGCCATTCATCCCAGAAACCTGAACGGAAAAACCTCGCTTCACACCACAAAAATTCACCCGTCTGATTTACCCGGAAACCATATGAATATTCAAGTCTGAGTGAATCAAGATTTCCTATATAAATTGCCGGAGAAATCCATTCTTCATTTGTATTTATGATTCCATAACCTGCATCATCATCTGAATAAAATACGTATCTTGTCCCATAATCAGGTGGGAAATATATTCCTAAATCTTGTGTTATTCCAACATTCCAGTAATATCCGTCAAAATTTCCATCGATATATGTCCAGTCTCCCCAGTATCTTTCAAAATCCTGTTGATAGATGATAAACTCTGTTGATTTAGGTTTAGCATTTATAATAACAAAAGATAAGAATGATAATAATAAAAGATTAATAAAACGCATAACCACCTCCTTTTTTGTGGTTATTTAATTTTAATCTACTTTTAAAAAAAATCAAGTCATTTTTTTATCTCAACACGTAAAAAAATTGCTGTTTAATTATTTCAGAGTCTCCATTTGAAGCATCTGGATGTCCGTTTATATATCCAAGCAAAAAAGTTGAAAGTTTATCGACCCCAAAAAAGCACTTGCATTTTTTATATTTTTATATAATTTATTATAGATGGGGGCGAATTGGATTCGACGGTGTTGAATGGACAGATGACTGCATACCGAGTTGCTGGAGCTCGTAAAAAATCAGCAAAAAAACAACTGCCGATTACGGTTACGCACTGGCTGCATAATTAGCAGTCACACCTTCCCATCGCCAATCCTCTGGGCTATGGGATAAGGTGTCATATACAGAGGATAGCCTTCTATACGCCTGTTAGTAGGAGGTGAAAGGAAAAACAGGCTTGCCATTATTCTTCTTCCAGTGTGAAGATTAATGGTGAAAATGAACACTGGATAAGTATGTAGAAGTCATCTTGTCCGCTTCACCGGACGCGGGTTCAATTCCCGCCGCCTCCACCAATTTCACTAATGGATAAAAAATGCATCTTCTTATCTTTATTTTCTTATTCAACAAAATTGATATAAATAAAGTGTATAATTTTATCATAAAGAATTCTTCAGATTACGACCTTTTGACATTTAAAAATTTTGAAATCAAAAATCATATTGGGAGTATCATTGAAAATTTAAATAGGGTTCCCTGGAAAGACAGGATTGATGAAGACCTTTTTCTTCATTATATAATTCCACCAAGAGTAACACAGGAACCTGTTGAAAATTTCTCCTCGATTTATAAAGATACCCTTTTTGAAATTATAAAAAATGTTAGGGATATGAGAGAGGCAGTCTTAAAGATAAACGAATGGTGCTATACAAAGATGGAATATAGACCAACTGAAAGATGGGATTTCAATGCTTCCACAGTTATAAAGAGTGGATATGGAAGATGTGAAGAGATGACGATTCTTCTTATAAAGGCTTTAAGAACCGTATGTATCCCTGCAAGATTTGCGTATACACCAGCCTGGCCTTTCACTGAAAGTAATCACGCTTGGACTGAGATATGGATAGATGGAAGCTGGCATTATATAGGAAGTGCAGAATTGTCTGATATTGATTTTCCTTGGTTCAGAAAATCTGTTAAAAGAACATCCATTGTCCTATCACCTGTTTTTGGTTTTAAGGAAGAAAGGTATATTTTTAGAAAGGGGAAAAAATGGTGTATTATTAACTCAACAGAAAATTATACGGATGTTAGTAATATTAAAGTTATAACCACATTGAATGGGGAAAAGATAAAAAATTCAATTATTTCTTTTTCAGTGTTCAACTATTCTTCAATAACTCCAATAATGGTTGACACACTTGAAAGTGGAGAAGGTTCTTTTATACTTGGTCATAATGAATACTTCGTATTTGCAAGTATGGACTCACTTATAGGTTACAGTATATTTTTCCCTGAAAAAGAATTTGAAACTCTGTATTTACAGATTAATAAAAAAGAGCTACCTGATACTTCTTTCATATTACATTGTTTGAAAGAAGAATCTGATACTGGAAAACCTTTTTATTTTCCAAACACTGATTCCCTTAAAATTATTAGAGAAAATAATTTAAAAAAATTAATTTCAGAAGATACGAATTATATATTCAAAAATGCGTCAGGTAATAGTAAAAAGTTATTAGAATTTTATACGAATTTAAACGAAGATGAAAAGAAAAATTTTATAAGATTTTTCAAAAATACAAATCCCAAAGACCTTGTTTTTATGGACACAATAAATTTAAAAGAAGAAATAAACACTATAAAGAATTCTTTAATGTTGAGAGATCCTCAAATACCTGATTCTATAACTGAAAATTATATAATTCCAGAAAGGATTCTTTTTGAAGAATTTGGTTTTTATAAACACTTTTTATTTAAAAGATTTAAGTTTCTTCTTAAGAAAAAAGATATTCCCGGGGTAGTTCTTCAATGGGTAAAAAGAAATATTAAAATTGATAAGGATTATAATTTTTTTAAACCCCAACAGAATCCTGTTTACACCTACAGATTAAAAAAGGGAAGTAATCTTGAAAGGTATATATTGATTGCAGGAATATTAAGAAGCGTTGGAATACCTGCAAAAATAAGCTGGGATATGAAAGGTGTTGAATACTATGATAATGAATGGAAGACTTTAAGATTTGAAGAAACTCCTATGAAGAATAGACAACTTAAGATAAAATTTTTTAAAGATAATAAGAATATAACCAGAGATTTTGACTATTATGAAAATTTTACAATACAGGAATTTAATGGAATTCCAAAAACATCGGAACCTGATATTGAAAAAGAGGATACAATTATAACTGCTATTCTTGACAACAATGTGTATTATTTTGTCTGGGGTTTCAGAAATGTAAATGGTGATGGATTTGTAAATATAAAAAAGATTGATTTAAGAGAAAAAGATGGAGAGATTAATGTATATTACAGTATCCCGGGTGAATTCAAACCCGGTGAAATGATTTTAAAACCTTTTAATCCAGAAGATTTCAAAAAGATTGGTATAAAGATTAATAAAGGGAACCTTTTAATATCATTCGTTGATTTCAACTCAGAAGCCTCAAGGACAACTATAATTAATGCTAAAAATAAACTTGCTTCATTCAAAGGTTCATTGTATTTTCTCGGTGATGAGCAACAGATAAAGGATTTCCTAAAGAAGAATGACATAAGAAATGGAAAAGTTATAAATCTTAGCAGTGAAGATATGAAAAAATTTGGAATAAGTGAAATACCTTCTTTTTTATATATTGAAGATGGTGAACCCGTATTCTGGATAGAAGGATTTTCATTGCATCTTGAAGACCTTTTAAAATAAGTCGCTTGACAATAAATTTCTGATAATTATAATAATAAAAATGGAGGTTTCATTATGATTACATTCAGTTTATTTTTTTCTTTTATAGTTTCGTGGAACCTTAACGGAAATCCTGTTTGTTCATATTCTGGTGAACAATTAAGACCACTCTCTTTACCTAATAATGTTTCAGGATTTATCGCTATATGGGAAGATGAAAGGAATATATACACAGGAAAGGATATATACGCACAAAGTATAGATTTTTCGGGAACTCCTTTATGGACAACAAATGGAATTCCTTTATGTATTGCTCAAAACGAACAAACAAATATTAGGGCAATAAATTATGTTGATAAGTTTATTGTTGTTTGGCAGGATTTAAGAAACGAGTATAAAGGTTATGATATTTATGCACAGATGATTGACTTTTATGGAAACCCTTATTGGACTGATAATGGTCTTATGATATGTAATCTTGATAGCAACCAGATAAATCCCGACATAGCAATTGATGAAGCTACAGGTGAAATTATTATCGTGTGGGAAGATCATAGCAGGAAGAACAATGTCAACATATACGCACAGAAGATAGACCTTTCAGGTAATAAGCTGTGGGGATTTAATGGTGTTCCTGTCTGTACGTTACAAAATAATCAGGAAAATCCAATTGTCGTTTCTGACTTAAAT
>CBFGJG010000001.1:0-54123 GCA_965649055.1 Caldifarciminota bacterium | reverse complement strand
ACAGAGATTACCGTTTTGATACAAACGGAGATTTATATGCTCAAAGGATTGATAATAATGGTTATATTGTATGGAGTGAATACGGTATCCCTGTATGTGATATTCCAGGTCCTGAAGATAATTTTAAATTTGTAAGTGATTGTTCAGGTGGTGGTATAGCAGTATGGGAAGATAGCAGAAATCAATATACCGGAAAAGATATATACGCACAAAGAATAGATTTATCAGGAAATTCACTATGGACATTGAATGGAATACCTATTTGTAATGCAGACAGTAATCAGATTAAGCCTTATATTTCTTCATGGGGTAATGATAACATCTTTATTGTATGGATGGATAAAAGACTTTCTGATTTTGATATCTATACACAAAGGATAGATATTAATGGGAATAAATACTGGACAAACAATGGAAAGGTTATTTGTAATGCAGTTAATAATCAGGTTAACCCTATTGTGTTAACCGATGCTTCAAAAAATCCTTATATTGCATGGGGAGATTATCGTTCCGGAATGGACTTTGATATATATGCACAGAAGGTTGACGATTATGGAAATATAATGTGGAACACAAATGGAAATAGAATAACATTTCTCTCAGGTGACGAGAATATTTATTCAATGGTTAATCGTGAGAGTTGTGTTTATATTGTATGGGAAGACAATCGTTATTTCGACACTGACATCTATGCACAAAGAGTTATGGCAGATGGGCAGGTAGGAATCTTTGAAGAAAAAGAAGAAAAATCTAACTCTGTATTCATATTCTCTGGGAAACTAAGCATTGACGGAATGAAGGATGAAAAAATGTCTGTTTATAGTCTATCGGGAATAAAATATGGTGAATACATATGTTCAAAAATAGGTGAAGACCTGAAAGATGGAATATACTTTGGAATGGTAAAAGGAAAAATCTTTAAGCTTATAAAAATTAACCAAAAATGAATTTTCACTTGACTTTATATTTTTTTCTAACAATATTTATTTATGAAATCTAATAAAAATTTAAAGAGGAGGGGGTTATGAAACTAACTCCACTTGATATTAGAAAGCAGGAATTTAAGAGAGTAATGAAGGGTTATGACAAACATGAAGTGGATATATTCCTTGAAATGGTTGCTAAAGAGATGGAGGATTTGAGCAGGGAAAATAATACCCTTCGAGAGCAAAATAAAGAACTTGATGCAAAGATAGAAGATTATAGAAGAATGGAAAAAACATTGCAGGATACACTTTTAAGTGCACAGAAGACTACGGATGAATTAAGAAAAAATGCAGAGAAAGAAGCAGAACTTATTGTGAAGAATGCACAGATACAGGCAGAAGAGATGATTAATAAGGCAAGAAAAGAAATCCAGGATTTAGAAAGACAGATTTCGGCATTAAGAACACAAAGAGATACATTTATTGCTCAGCTTAGAGGATATTTGCAGTCACAGCTGAGGATGCTCCATGAGATTGAAATGGCAGAACAGGAAGTGGATGCAAAAGTAAAAAAGAAAACACAGGAAGGTTATAAAAGTATAGGAGACCTATTCTACGACAAACCATAAAAAGGAGGAATAGATGGAACTTTTAGAGAAGATTAATGAGTCCGTCAAATTTATTGAAAAGTATACAAAGAAGAAACCAAAGATAGGTATTATTCTTGGAACCGGGCTTGGGAATTTTGCGAAGAAAATAGAAAAAAGGATAGAGATTCCATATAAAGAAATTCCCAACTTCCCGATATCCACTGTTCTTGGTCATAAAGGTCAGCTTGTCCTTGGAGAGGTTAGTGGTAAATTTGTTGTTGCAATGCAAGGAAGATTCCATTATTATGAAGGTTATTCAATGAAAGAGGTAACCTTTCCAATAAGGGTTATGAAATTCCTTGGAGTAAATATACTTATTGAATCAAATGCCTGCGGAGGACTTAACCCTCAATTTAAACAGGGTGACCTGATGATAATAACAGACCATATAAATTTCTTCCCTGAAAACCCTTTAAGGGGTGAAAACGATGAAAAAATTGGTCCGAGATTCCCGGATATGTATAACACTTATGACAAGGAACTTGTTGAACTCACAGAAAGGACTGCTATCGAATGCGGAATTCCCATAAGGAAAGGTGTTTATATAGGTGTTCCCGGACCCAACCTTGAAACGGCAGCAGAATACAGGATGATGAGATTTTTTGGTGCTGATGCTGTTGGAATGTCTACTGTTCCAGAAGTTATTGTTGCAAGACATATGGATATGAAGGTGATTGGTATAGCAGTTGTTACGGATATGGGATTACCTGATGCAATTGAACCTGTGAACCACATAAAAATATTAAAAGCAGCAGAATCAGCTGAACCTAAACTAACAAAGATAGTAACAAAGATTATTGAAAAATTATAAAATTTTATTTTTTCTAATCCTAATTAACATAAACTGCTCAAAGCAGGATAAAATAACACTTGCACAGACATTTTTGAAAAAAATGGAACCACTTAAAGCACTTGCTGTTCTTGAAGGTGATTCGACATATGAATCAACTATGCTAAAAATGGAAATCTATTACAGGATGGACGATCCTATCGATGTGCTCAAAATTTCGAAGGATGCAGTTCAAAGATTCCCAAACAGAAAAAATGAAATCCTTGATATGCTTGTTAAATATAAGAAGAAATCATTGAACCTTGGAAGGAAAGCTTTATTAGTTGAGTTTATAAATACCATTAATGAAATGGATTCAACCTTGCTTGAAATATCGGATTACAAATTTCTTGGTGAATATTTTTATGGTAATAAGCAGTATCTTAAAGCTACAGAATATTTTGAAAAATGGTTAATGTATGACTCATCAGATGTTAATACCCGTATAAATCTATCAAAGTCATTTGAAAAACTTGGTGATACGATAAGGGCTTATAATATATTAAAAGCAGGTGAATGGAAATGGAACTGGAGATTGAAATACGAGATAGGAAAACTCGCATACTATATAGGAGTTAAATATTATGAGAAAGGGGATGCCGATTCTGCAAGCATATATCTGCTTGAAACAATAGGTATTGGTTTACCAGAAGTTTTACAGGATAAAGCAAATTTTTATATGGGTAATATTTGTTATCTTAATGAAGATTATTCTGAAGCAGTAAAATACTATCTGAAAGTAATCGAACTTAATCCTTTCTCAAATAGTCCGCTTTTAAGAAAGGCACAGGAAAGGATAAAATTATGCAAGATGCAAGGAGGATAATTTGAGATATTTTTTCTTGGTTTTTCTTCTTCTCGGTTGTTCAAAAAAAGTAATTATAGAAAGATTATCAGCAGAAGAAGAATTTAAAAGGGCATATTCTTTATTTGAGAATAAGAAATATAAAAAGGCAATAGACCATTTCCAAGCTTTTTTTAACAATCATCATGGTAGTCAGTATATTGATGATTCACAATTCTATATAGCAGAATCATATTATAGGATGAAAGATTATGAAAATGCATTATCAGAATTTAATTTCCTCATAAATAATTTTCCGGGGAGCGATTTTCTTGAAATGGCATATTTAAGAAAGGCACAATCACTTGAGAAATTGTCACCAATAATACAAAGGGATCAAGATCTGACAAAAAAAGCACTTGAGGCATACGATATGTTTATATTAAGATTTCCTGCTTCAGATTCTACTAAAATAGCTCTTGAAGGTAAGAAAAGACTGAATGAAAAACTAAATCTTAAAGAATTTCAGATTGCAAAATTATATTACAGGATGGGTAAATATGCTTCTGCTATCATTTACCTGAATGAAATAATTGCAAAAGATAATGAATTAAAAGACCAGGCACTTATTACTCTTGGGGATTGTTATCTGAAATTAAAGGATAAAGAGAAGGCAAAGGAAACATTCTTAAAGGTTAGTGAAAAATACAAAAAAGAAATTGAAAAGAGAATGAGTAAATTAAAATGATCTGTCTTTTCGGTGGATCATTTGATCCAATTCATTTAGGGCATATAATCCCTCTGATTGATATAAAAGATTTTCTTCCTGTTAAAAAGATTATTTTCATACCAGCAAAGGTCTCACCTTTCAAGGAAGGTAAAGTAATAGCAGAACCCGAGCATAGAATTAATATGATAAGAATTTCAATAGAGGGAAATGATTATTTTGATGTTAGTGATTTTGAAATAAAAAAGGGTGGAATATCCTATACAATTGATACTATAAGATACTATAAAGATATATATGATGATTTAGGATTTATAATTGGAGAAGATAACCTCAAAGATTTCAAGAAATGGAAAGAATGGGAAAATATTCTAAAAATATGCAAGGTTATAGTTATAAAAAGAAAATGTAGTCCAGGCGACATTATTGAGGGAATGATAAAAATCAATACAAGAACAATCGAAATATCATCGTCAGAGATAAGGCAGAGGATAAGAGAAGGCAAAGAGATAAAACACCTTGTAAAAGAAGGGGTGGCAGAGTATATTTATAAAAATAAACTCTACCACCAATAAAATCATCCCTTCCCATATCTTTTAAATATCAATGAATAAGCCAAAAAGCCCAGACCTAATAGTAGATTTACAACACCTATAGCCAAGGTCGTAATTACCAAGTTCTTCATATTTGCAAAATTCAGATTAAAAACAAAATAGGTAAGAATAAATCCTATACCAAAAGACAGAAAAATTATGCTTGTCCTGAGATAGTCAAGCCAGCTTTTCTTAACAACAGGGATTAAATTTTCTGGTGGTAATTCAACGCCTTTCTCGATCGCCTTCATCCTTTCCTGCCTTTTTAACGCTTCCTTTTTAAAATTAAAGTAAAGTGCAAATACAGGTATTAAAAGTGCAACTATAGGTATTAAAAAAATCAAGACACCTTCCATAAAACCTCCTTTTTTTCAGGTTAGATGGAATTTTTAAAAAAATGTTTCACATATTTACACTTGATTTTTAAAATATAAGTATTATAAATAGAATATGATAAATAATAGAATAGTTCTTGCCTCAACTTCACCAAGAAGGATTGAGATTTTCAAAAAATTAGGAATTGATTTTATAATAAGAAAAGAAGAAACAGAAGAAGTTGTATTTGATGATCCAATAACAACGGTTTTATTTAATTCTGAATCAAAGATAAGAAAGGTTTTAAAGGATGGTGAGCACGGAATAGGATTTGACACTATTGTGTTTATTGATAACGAAATACTTGGAAAACCGAAAGATAGAATGAATGCTTTTCAATTGTTGAAAAAACTAAATAACAGGGAACATATCGTATTTTCTGGCTTCACATTAATAAAAGATAAGACAAGAATAGGAGAATATGATAAAAGTTTTGTAAAATTCAAATATTATACTGATGAAGAAATACAGAAATACATTGAAACAGACGAACCTATGGATAAGGCAGGTGCATATGCTGTTCAGGGAACTGGTATAAAACTGATTGAAAGAATAAAGGGGAGCATAGCAAATGTTATAGGGATACCTTTGGAAAAGTTACTTAATGTCTTTAAGAAAACAGGTATTGATTATGATGAAAAAACAGCAAAGGAGTATCTGTGGAATTTAAAACAATCAGTTGGGAAAATGGTAAAGTTAGAATAATAGACCAGAGGGAATTACCTTTAAAAGAAGTATACATTGAACTTAAAACAGTCGAGGATGTTTACAATGCGATAAAATCTATGGCAATAAGAGGAGCACCAGCAATAGGAATACTTGCTGCTTACGGTGTTGCATTGTCGGCATTGAAAGGGGATAAAGAAAAAACCATTGAAGATATAAAACTTTTGAGGTCTTCAAGACCCACTGCTTATAACCTTTTCTATGCCCTTGAAAGGATGGAAAAAATTGTAAGGGAAAATTTTGATAAAGAATTAATTTTGAATGAGGCAATTAAAATCCACGATGAAGATAGAAATATCTGTGATAAACTTGGAGTATTTGGTGCGGAACTTATAAAAGATGGAGCAAAATGTTTCACTATATGTAATGCAGGTGCCCTTGCAACCGGAGGTATCGGAACGGCACTTGCTGTTTTTTATAAGGCAAAGGAAATGGGTAAAAAAATAAAGGTATTCGCACCAGAAACAAGGCCTTTTCTTCAGGGCGCGAGATTGACTGCTTGGGAACTTAAAAAAAATGGCGTTGATGTCACTCTGATTGCAGACAATGCAATAGCAATAACCTTCGAAAGGGAGAAAATAGATGCAGTATTTGTTGGTGCAGACAGGATTACGATGAATGGTGATTTTGCAAATAAAATCGGGACTTTTGGTCTAGCTATTATTTCAAAATATTTCAATGTTCCTTTCTATACAGTTGCACCAACAACAACATTTGATAAGAATATGAAAGATGGTAATTCAATACCTATTGAAGAAAGGGATGAGAAGGAAATAACGGAGATAAAAGGAATAAGGATTGCACCCTTAAATGTAAAGGTAAAAAATCCCGTATTTGATGTAACACCTAATGAACTTTTAACAGGAATAGTGTGTGAAAAAGGAATAATAACAAAGCCCTTTTCAGAAAATATTAAGAAAATCCTATGATATTTTTTATTCTTTGTATAGAGGAAGATAAATTTATACCTGAATTTAAACCACCAGGAATTAAGGTTGAAGATGTTTATTTTAAAAGAGAAAGATACTTTGAACTTGAAATAGGAATTGGTAATAATCTCGATATAGTAAATTTTTCAAAGATGAACGGGAATTATATGTACGGAATTTATATCAGAAAAAAATTCCTGAATGAGTCTTTAAAATATAATTTTGATAAATTTTACGGGGAATTAAGGTTTATCGGGGAAACTATGAACCCCTTTTTTATTTCAAAAAACAGATTTATTCTTGAAAAAATCTCCTCAATCTTTGAAATTGGATTTTCAGGATATAAAGATTCATTTAATGTATTTTCAAACATTGATGTTATTGTCCCTTCTGAAAAATTCTTTATTGGATTTACAGGAGGCTACAGAAAATCAATATTTTCCGGTATGTTTTTACAAGTGGATAAAAAAAGACTCACTCTTGGGAAAGATCTTTTTGAGGTAATTCTCTTTTCAGATATTTGTTTTCTATCTTTCAGATACTCTTATGATTTACTACCTTTTTATGATTTCTGGTTTAAAAGCGATTATCATTTTTATCCTACTACATCTTTTGAATTGCTATATGGATATTATTATTTTAAGACAGGGTTTATAAGAAACAATCCTTTCTTTTATTTTAACATTCGAAACTCTGAATTTTATATTTATGATAATAAGATAGGTATATCTATTTATTATAGTTTAAAAAACAGATTCTTTACAACAAGATTGTTATGTAATAATTCAACTGATTTTAGAATTTTAAAAGGTTTTTTGGGTATTTTTATTATCTGGGGTGGAAGGTATGTCCCTTTTATAGGTGGTATATATAATCTCGATAATTACTGGAGGATATTTGCGGGGATTAAATTTAAATAACTACTTTACATCTGATGAAAGAAAGATTATATATTTTGTCGCATTTATAATCATATTAAGCTCAGGTGTCAGGATGTTTATACCTAAGGAAAGATTTGAAGAATTAGAGATTGAAGAAAATATAAATATTTTCCCAATTGATTTAAATTCTGCAACAATGGAAGAACTTTTACAAGTTCCTGGAATAGGACCTGCAACTGCGAAGAAAATAATTGAATATAGAGATAAAGTTATCAGATTTAATAGCCTTGATGAGTTAAAAAATATAAAAGGAATTGGTGAAAAGAAGGTTTTAAAATGGAAGGAATATCTGAAGGTAGAATAAATATAAAATCAATCAGACTTGAAGACCTGAAAGAGCTTATGGAAAAAATGTCCCAGAAGAAATACAGGGGAAATCAGATATACAGATGGTTATGGCAAAAAGGTGTAAATGATTTTGAAACAATGTCTGACATAGGTAAAGAAGAAAGAAATAAATTAAAGGATAAATTTTATATCTCTGAAATGAAATTAATCAGCAAGATGGAATCAAAGGATGGTTCCATTAAATTCCTTTTTGAACTTGAAGATAAAGAAAGAATAGAGAGTGTATTTATTCCTGACGAAGATAGAAGAACTGTTTGCATCTCAACACAGGTTGGCTGTCCTCTTGGATGTGTCTTTTGCGCTACCGGAAAGATTGGATTTAAAAGAAATCTTAAATTTTATGAGATTGCTGAACAGGTTATTTCTGTTCAGAAAATAATTAAAGATAGGATAACAAATGTTGTTCTTATGGGTATGGGTGAGCCTTTTTTGAATTATGATGAAGTTATTTACGCTTTAAGGATTATTAACAGGGATATAGGTGTTGGAGCAAGAAAGATAACTGTATCAACATCCGGAATAACTAAGAATATATACAAATTTTCAGAAGAACCATATCAGTATAAACTTGCATTCTCAATCAATGCACCGGATGATGAGAAAAGAAACCAGATTATGCCAGTAAACAAAATATACAATTTAAAAAATGTTCTTGAGTCATTAAAATATTATACATTTAAAAAAGGCATGAGGATAACATTTGAGTATGTTCTATTTAAAGGATTTAACGATAGTATGATGGATGCAATTAAACTTGCAGAGATTGCAAGGTCCATTCCTTCAAAAGTTAACATAATTCCATACAATAGTATTGAATCTTCTGAATTTAAAACACCAGATGAAGAAGATGTTGACAGATTCATAAAAATACTTTATCCTTTATCACCCGCTATAACTGTTAGGTGGAGCAAAGGAAAAGATATACTCGCAGCATGCGGACAATTAAGAGGAATTCTTGAAGATAAGAAAGGAGAAGAATAGATGCTTTTTATGGTTTTATCCTACTATATTTTTCCTGACACAATTACAAAACTAAATGTTCCTGGAGAACCTGAATTACCAGTATTAAGGTTTTTTATTGAGGATACTACGGGAATAAAAATAGACATCGTATACAGGGATTCACTTTTAAAAGATAAAATATTTCCGAAACAATTTCCTGTAAGAAAAGATGGAAAAAGTATGAATTTCATAATTTCCGAAACATACAAAAAAGATATCTTTTTTCCTGAAAAAATTTACGATATTAAAAAAATAGGAAGAAGGAACAAAAAAGATATTTATCTTCTTGAAATATATACGCACAGGTATAATCCTTATAAAAACATTCTGTTATACCCTGAAGTTATAAATATCAGTCCATTAAAAAGATTTACTTTCAAAAAACAAGACAATAAAGTCTTGTATATACTTAATGAACCGTTCTTAAATAAATTAAAAAAACATATGATCTTCAGGAAGCTACAGGGTTACCAAATTGATACTGTGATAGTTCAACCTTCAACAGATACTATAACAATAAGAGATCTCATTATTTTAAAAGACCCTGATTATGTCTTAATAATTGGTGATACTTCAAATGTAAAAACTTATATCACAATGGGTGATTATGACAATACTATAATTTATACTGATTTATTTTACGGAGTCTCTGATACTGGTTTTATTCCTGATAGAATTGTCGGCAGGATAAGTGTGAATGATACAGTTGAGCTTGAGAATTTTATTGATAAGATAATTGAATTTGAGACATCACAGGATAGCTATTTAAACAAAGGCTATTTTGTCTCAACCACTGACTTATGGTATCACCAGTTAGTTGAACAAACACATAAATATTCTATGGATACATTAAGAAATAGAGGATATGTATGCGATTCTTTATGGGGATATTATAAAACCGGGACACCCATTGATTCAGCATTTACATATGGAAGAAATATAATTGTTTATTCAGGTCATGGTTCAGAAATTGGATGGCTTGGTCCTAATTTTTCAATCACGGATTTTAATAAAATTGAAAAAAATTTCAAATATCCGATTATTTTAAACTTTGCCTGCAAAACAGGGAATTTTTCTTATCCTGAGTGTTTCACAGAAGCACTGTTGAGAAGAAAATCAAAAGGCTCTGCTTTTACATTTGGTGCGTCAACATATTCCTACTGGGATGAAGATGATATTTTACAGAAAAGAATAATAGACCTGTATAAAAGGCAGGAAATAATAGGTAATGTTGTAGATTCTGCAAGGATACTATTCTTACAGTATTTTGGAATGGTTTCAATGACAAAACAGTATTTCAAGGAATATAACCTATTTGGTGACCCTTTAATAAGAATAAGGGATGGAACGGAGATACCCATTTATTCGAATATACCTAAATTTTTCCCTAAAACCTGCACATTGAATCTTGTTGTTGAAGATAAAACTGGTAGTATACCTTTTAAGATTGGATTTGAACAGAATTACTTGTTTCAATTTGATTCAGGAACCGGAAAGATTGATATAAGTTTTGATAATTTCGACACTGGGTATGTGAATTACTTTATATCTTCAACATTAAATCATATTCCTATATTCTCAGGCTTAAAACTTATACCTGATGGTGTTTTCATAAAAACGCAATCATTTAATGTTTCATACGACACATTGATCATCAACATTAAAAATTATGGGAACCAAACTTTTTTAAATGGTTATTTACTTTTGAATCCTTTTACACAGAATATAAATTTTGAAATAGATTCTTTCTTCTTTGATTCAATAAGACCATTCAATGATACTACGATAAAAACAATCTTTTATTCTACTGAAGATTCTGTTTTTATAGAATTATCATTTATTTCAGATAGTTTTTCGACATATGACACAATTTTACTTAAATTGAATATTCCTGAATTCAAAGTTGAATCCGACACATTCTATCTTTATAAAAATAATATAAATCGACTGTCCTTTAATATAAAAAATACTTCGAAATTTAATGTTAAAAATATTTCAATTAAATTAAATGTTAACGATTCTGGAGAATTTGATTCATCTGAATTTTTTATAGATGAGCTGGGAACATCTTCTTTATACTCAATAAAGACAAATTTATTTGTTAAGGAAACCGATTATGATTCAATTTTAATCGTATTAAATTTAAAATGTTGGAACTATAACAAAGATTTTGAATTTTATTTTAATCTTAAAGACTCGAATCTACTACCACCACATTACCTCTATTCAAATGTATCAAAAGGTGATGTAATATTTTTGACAGAGGCATCGAATGTTCTTTACGATATAAATTTGAAATATTTCGATATTTCAGGTAGAAAGGTCAGAGATATAAATATTAGAGAAACCGGGAACATTATTGACAAAACAAATCTAAATACCGGTATTTATTTTGTCCATTACACATCTTCTCAGAATAAATGGATAAAAAAAATATTAATATTAAAATAGGAGGTATTATGGAAATAAAGATAGTTTCAATCGAGAAACCTGAAAATGCTAATGTAATAATAGGGCAATCACATTTTATAAAAACAGTAGAGGACTTAAGCGAGATACTTATAACAACGGTTCCAGGAATAAAATTCGGTATTGCATTCTGTGAATCATCAGGAAAAAGGCTTGTAAGACATACCGGTAACGATTTTGAGTTTGAAGAGCTTGCAGTTAAAAATGCATTTTCAATAGGTGCAGGTCATTCATTTGTTATAATAATGAGAAATGCATATCCGATAAATGTCTTAAAGAAGATAAAAGATTGTGATGAAGTGTGCAGTATTTTCTGTGCTACAGCCAATCCTGTTGATATTATTGTTCTTGAAGATGGAGAAAAAAGGGGAATCATTGGTGTCCTTGATGGTGGTTCACCGGTGGGAATAGAAAACGAAAATGATATAAAAGAAAGGAAGGAATTCTTAAGAAAAATAGGATATAAACAATGAAAGAGAAACTTCTTCTTATTGATGGTTCTTCCCTTGCTTATAGGTCTTTTTACGCATTTATAAATAATCCTTTAAGGAATTCAAAAGGATTTAATACATCCGGTGTTTATGGTTTTACTCGAAGTGTCATAAAAGTATTAAATGAAATTAAACCCGAATATGCAGTCTGTTCTTTTGACCTGCCAAAACCAACAATAAGACATATGGAATACAAAGAATATAAAGCAAAGAGAAAAAAGATGCCTGATGAGCTGTCTCTGCAGATACCATATATAAAAAAAATAACGGATGGATTGGGGATAAAAATTATCGAAGTTGAAGGTTATGAAGCAGACGATGTGATTTATACACTTGCAAAAAAAGGTGAAAGAGAAGGATTAGATGTTATAATATTTACTTTTGATAAAGATATTATGCAGGCTATAAGCGATAATATAAAAGTCTTGAATATGCATTCAAAAGGTGCTGAATGGATTGACGAAAAAGTAGTGCTGGAGAAATTTGGTGTAAAACCAGAATTTTTACCTTCTTTTCTTTCACTGGTAGGCGATCAGAGCGACAATATAATAAGTGTTAAAGGAATAGGAAAGAAGAACGCTTTATCTTTAATAAATGAATTTGGTGATATTGAAAAGATAATCGAAAATATTGACAAAAATAAAAATGAAGATATAAGAAGGATTTTAACCGAAAACTCCGAATTAATAAGAAGAAATTATAGACTTATCAAGATGAATGAAATTCCTTTAAATATTGATTTAAATGAAACAAGATTGAAAGAAAAAAATTATGATGTTCTGAAAAAAATATTTGTTGAACTTGAATTTTTCTCGTTTATAAAAGAAATGGGAATGGAGGAAAAGATATCGGTAAAAGAAGGAGATGTCTCAGGTAATAGATTAGGAGTAAGTTATTTTAATGGAAAATTTTTCATATCTGATGGGAACTTTGTTCAGGTTATTGATAAAGATGCTGTTAAGGATAAAATTGAAAGATGTTCTGAGATAATAACAGATGATATAAAATTTATTTCTATCAATCTTGGATTTTATCCTGAAAAAAATATAATAGACTTGGGAATTATCGACTATCTCCTTTTCCCAAATGAGAAATCCCACGGTATTTTAAAAATAATTTCTAAAAGGACAGGAACTGCATTAAATGAAGATGAGGAATCATACAAGATTGCAACCTCAATTTCAATAAAGGAGTCTGATAAACTAATGAAAGAAATCGAGGAAAAAAATATGTTAAATCTTTATAGACAGATAGAGTTACCATTATCCAGGGTTCTTTATAAAATGGAAAATTACGGAATAAAATTTGATATTAACTTCCTGAATGAGTTATCAAATAATATCTGTAACCAGTTAAGAAAAATGGAAGAAAGGATTTTTGAGATTGCTGGAGAAAGATTTAATATTCGATCTCCCAAACAATTATCTTATATTCTTTTTGAAAAATTGAAGATAAAACCTGTAAAAAAGGCTAAGAGCCATTTTTCTACAGATTTTGAAACACTTGAAGCACTCTCAAAAGAACATGAGATTGCAAAAATATTGCTGGATTACAGAGAGCTTGAAAAAATAAGGAGCTCATACGCAGATGCCTTACCAAAACTTGTTGACCCGAAAACAGGCAGAATTCACTGCACATTCAATCAGACCGTAGCAGCAACAGGGCGGATAACAGCAAGTGAGCCCAATCTGCAAACTTTACCGATAAGAACACCTTTGGGTAAGGAAATAAGAAAGGCTTTGATTGCGGAAGATGGATATATTATTATGTCGTGTGATTATTCACAGATTGAATTAAGGATACTTGCTCATTTTTCCATGGATAAGAATCTTATCAAGGCATTCAATGAAGGAAGGGATATCCACAGAGAGACAGCGCAGGTTATTTTTGGTAACCCACCGGAAATTACAGAAGAGATGAGAAGGATTGCAAAGGTTGTTAATTTTGGTCTTATATACGGAATGAGCCCTTACGGTCTTTCAAAAGAATTAAATATTACACCGGAAGAAGCAGGTTTCTTTATTGATAATTACTTTAAACAATTCAAAGGCGTTGAAGTATGGATAAAAGATATTATTGAATTTGCAAGGGAAAACGGATATGTCAAAACACTGTTTGATAGAAAAAGAGAAATACCTGAATTATTGACGAAAAGTATGGAGGAATATGGAAAAAGGATTGCAATTAACACACCTATTCAAGGAACTGCAGCAGATATAATAAAGATTGCTATGATAGAAATAGATGAATTTCTTAAAAATTATAAAACAAGGATGATTCTTCAGATTCACGATGAACTTTTATTTGAAGTTAAAACTGAAGAAAAAGAAAAAGTTTCTAAAAATATTAAAGAAATTATGGAAAACGTTGTAAAATTAAATGTTCCAATCACTGTGGAAGTAAATTTTGGAAGAAATTGGGCGGAGGCACATTGAACATTATAAGATTCCAAAAAATAAATTCAACACAGGAATATGCTAAATTACATATTAATTCTATTGTTTCACCGGCAATAATTATTGCAAAAGAACAGGAAAACGGAAAAGGAAGGCACGGAAGAAGATTTTATTCCCCTGAAGGTGGATTGTACTTTACATTCGTAATTGAATGGAATAATCCATATCTTTCGATGTTAGTTCCTTTAAGTATAGTAGAATCACTTAATGAGATAGGTATACACACTGAAATACTCTGGCCAAACGATATCTTATTTAATGGAAAGAAGATAGCAGGAATACTGATTGAAAATATAGGAGAAAAAAATCTGATAGGGATTGGTGTTAATTGTAATAACAGAATATCTGATTTCCCGGAAGATATCAGAAATACTTTAACTACAATATATGAAATAAAAAAAGAAAATATTAATACGGAAGAACTATGTGTATCGATAATTGAAAAATTATTTACAATATCAAATTATGGTGATATAAAAAATATGTTTCTAAAAAGGATGAAGGGAAAAGGAGAAAATGCAATGATAAAAATGGATGATGGAACAACGATTGAGGGACAAATAGAAGGTATAAGTGATACAGGTGGACTACTCATTAAAAAAGATGGAAAGATTTCAGAAATAAAATCAATAGAGAAACTATTAATCATTTAATCAAAACTCAATATTATTGACATTTATATATAATTTTATAATATTTTTCTATGATAAAGAATATTGAGGAAAGAAGATTATTAACTATTCTTTTCGCAGATCTATCAGGTTTTACAGCACTATCTTTACATCTTGACCCGGAGGAAGTAAGCGATGTTGTAAACATATGTTTTGAACATTTGAATAAATTTATTGTTAAAAACGGAGGGACTATACACAAATACGAAGGAGACCTTGTTATGGCTCTTTTTGGGCATCCCTTCAACCACGAAGATGATCCTTAAAGGGCAATAAAGGCTTCTCTCGAAATGATGAAAGTAATACCTGAAATAAATGAAAAGTTAAAAGAGAGACTTAAAATCAATGTTGACATCGGACTGCATATCGGTATAAATAGTGGTATTGTATTTGTTGGTGAAGTTGGTTCTGTTGAAAAGAAAGAGTTCACTGTGATGGGAGATAGTGTGAATCTTGCCTCAAGGCTTAAGGATATCGCTAAAAAAAATGAAATTATTGTTCCCGAAAATATTTTTAGGAGCACAAGATACCTATTTGAATACGAGGCATTACCGCAAGTTTCATTAAAAGGTATTCAAGAACCTGTAAAAATTTTTAAACCGATAAAAATAAAAGAAAAGCCAGATCCCAAAAGGGGTATAAAAGGACTTTCCTCACCTTTGGTAGGAAGGGAAAAGGAATTAGAAACACTCAAAAAGAAAATAAAAGATTTTTGTTTAAGCGGTAAAAAAAATAAATATTTTCAGTGTATTTTCATTCTTGGAGATGCAGGTATAGGAAAATCCCGTTTATGGGAAGAGACAAAAAACTGGATTATAAAAAATGGATTGCATTTAAACATCCTAATCGGTAATGGTTTATCTTATAGCGAGACTATGAGTTATGTTCCTTTTATACAAATTTTAGAGAAAATTTTTTCAATAGGCCGTGAAGATAGTAAAAATAAAATAAAAGAAAAATTAAAGAAAAAGATGATGGATTTATTCCCTAATGATTACAGAAATATTGTGCCGTATATTGGTTATCTTTTTTCAGTTGATTTCTCTGATGAATGGGGAGACATCTTTAAATATATTGAACCCAAAGAATTAAAATTCCAAATTTTTTTGAATATTAGAAAGTTATTCGCTAAACTATCAAGAATAAAACCATTAATCATTGTTATAGAAGATTATCACTGGCTTGATCCTATCTCTTTAGAACTTATTGATTTTATCCTAAGTTCAAATATGGATTTCTCTTTGTTTTTTATAGGTCTTTCAAGGGTTGAAAAAGAAAAAGATTACTGGAAGACAATAGAAGATTTAAAAATTAAGATGGGAGAAAATTTTCAAGAAATTACTCTAAATCCTCTTGATAAAGAATCATCCACCAGGCTTACTTTCAATCTATTAAATATTCCAGGGATTCCAGAAGAATTGAAAGATAATATTATAAAAAAAGCTGATGGAAATCCATTTTACCTTGAGGAGATATTAAGAAACTTTATAGATAATGGTATTTTAGTATTTGAAGAAGGTGTCTGGAAAGTATCTTCAGATATTGAAAATCTATCGACGATTTTTATTCCCGATACAATACAGGCTGTTATAAACTCAAGAATGGATAGGTTGCATCCAGATATTAGAGAAATTCTTCAAATGGCTTCTGTAATAGGGAAAAACTTCAATCTGAAAATTTTGGAATACATCTCAGGTATTGAAGAACTAACATTGACTATCTATATTGCAAAACTCGAAGAATTCGAATTTATTTTTCAGGGTAGAAGGGAACCAGACTTTGAATATATTTTTAAACACCCGCTTGTTCATGAAGTTGCCTATAATACTTTATTGAAAAAGAAAAGAAAAGAATTACATAACAAAGTAGGAGAATGTATTGAAGATCTTTTTTTTGAACGGATAGATGAATTTTCAGAATTATTGTCGCAACAATACTATATTGCAGAAAACTGGGGAAAAGCACTAATATACTCAATGAAGTCAGCTAAAAAAGCAAAAGATGGATATCTGAATAAACAGGCTCTTGAACTGTACAATAGAGCAATAAATTGTGCAGGAGAGATTGGGGATAACCAAAATTTAGTTGAATGTATTAAAGAAAAATCCGAGATTTTAAACTTGTTCGGAAGAAGTGAAGAGGCATTAAAAGAAATCAAAAAAGGACTTGAAATTTCAAGACAAATTGAAGATAAAAAATTAGAAGCTGATTGCCTTATCGAAATGTCGGAAATTTATGGTTTTCTAAACAAACATGAAGATATGTTAAATTCTTCAAAAGAAGCACTTTCTCTTTATAAAGAAATAGATGATAAAGAAGGTGAAGCAGTTTCACTTAACAATATTGGTTATGTATATCTTATTACAGGAGATACATATAAGGCTTTTGATTTCTGGAAAGAGTCTCTAAGATTACAGGAAGAAATTGGAGATAAAAAAAATCAGTCAATAAGCCTTAATAATCTTGGGGTCGCTTACAGAAATATTGGAGATTACTCAAAGGCTCTTGAATATTTTAAAGAGTCTTTGAAGATACAGGAGGAATTAGGTGCAAAATATTATCAAGCTTATAATCTGAACAGTATTGGTGTAATATACACATTGCAGGGAGATTACAAAACTGCACTTGAATATTATAATGAGTCACTGAAGATCAGGGAAGAGATTGGTGATTTAAAAGGGCAAGCTGTAAATCTAAATAGAATTGGATATGTATACAATATGTTTTCCGATTACTCAAAGGCACTTGAATATTTTAAAAGTTCTTTAAGGATTCAGGAAGAGGTCGGTGATATTCAAGGAAAGGCTTATAGCCTTGTTCATATTGGAAGCGTATATTTGGAATTTGGTGATTATAATGTCGCACTTGAATATTATAAAAAACCTGTTCAGATATTTTCAGAAATAAAAGATAGATATGGAGAAGCATTTACTTTATCTCATATTGGAGAGGTATATGTCGCATTTGGAGATCACTCTATTGCTCTCGAGTATTTTTTAAAGGCACTTAAGATTTTCGAAGAAATAGGGAATTTATACGGTAAAGCTGTCTGTCTTTCTAATATAGGAAGTTTATTCTTAGAAAAGAAAGATTACGAAGAGGCAAGAAAAAATTTAAAAGAAGCTGAAAGTATAAGTAAAGAAATCAAGGCTAAAGAAATTCTCTGCAGGGTTTTTAAATCACTTGCAGAATTATACTTACTTGAAGATAATATTTCTCTTGCAACAAATTACGCAAATGAGACATTAAACTATTCAAAAGAATTAAATTCAAAAAAGGGAACGGCTGAAGCAATTCTTTTGCAGGCAAGGATTGCTATGGAAAGAAAAGATTTGGAAATTTCGGAGAGAAGATTTAAAGACGCAATAAAAATTTTCGAAGAGTTAAATATTCCTTTTGAATTAGCAAAATGTTTTTTCTATTATTCTGAAATGTTAAATAAAAAGGGCGAAAAAGACATATCTTATAATTATATAAGTAAAGCAGAAAGTATCTTTAAAAAACTTCGTTCTGAAAATTGGATATTTAGGTTAAAATCGGGTATCTGAATTATCTTTTTTTTAAATTTTTATTGATTTAATTTGATTATAATTTATAATCGAAAAGTTTAATCTTTTAACAAGATAAAAATGGAGGATTTATGAGAATCTTTTTTTTGTTTTTTATTACAGGTTTTTACCTTTATGCTGCAAATTTCGAAATTTTAAATGAAAAAGGAACAAGCATAACATTGAAATTTCAAATTGATGAATACGATATAGAAAAGATTATTCTTGATGGAAAAGAATATTCAAAAATATCTTTTGAAGGTGGTATCCCATTACTTATAGAAGGACTCCCTGATTTACCTCATATCTCGAGAAGTCTAATAATACCTGATGATTCAAAGATGAAATTAAGGGTTCTTGAGATTAACACGGAAACACTGAATATACCAACTATTATTTCTTCAAAAGGGAACCTTAAAAGGAATGTTAATCCTGATACAATACCTTATATTTTTGATAAGATTTATGATGAAGATAGATTTTATCCTGATAATTTCTTTGATTTATCAAAGGAATTTATAATGAGGGATTTTAGAGGAATAACATTAAAGGTTCAACCTTTCAAATATAATAACATCAGTAATGAACTTATTGTTTTGAAGTATGCTTTGATTGAGATTTACGAAGATGGAAAAGGTGGTGAAAATATCTTGAAAAGAAAGGATAACAAGATATCAAGGGAATTTACAGAAATATATGAGAATTTTTTCATTAACTTTCCATACTATAAACAGAAATATCCTTTTCTTAATGATACACCGGGTAAGATGCTTATAATCACAGCTGATGCATACTATGATAACTTCAAGGATTTTGTTCAATGGAAAATGAAGAAAGGGATTGATGTTGAAATATGCAGTGTTTCAACGATTGGGAATACATCTGCAAATATAAAGACAAAGATACAGAATAAATACAATACGGATGGTCTTACTTGGGTTTTACTTGTTGGTGAGGCAAATCTCGTATCGACTATTTCAGGTTCTTACGATGAAACCTGTGACCCTGTTTATGGATATTTAGCTGGTTCAGACAATTATCCAGATGTATTCATAAGCAGGTTTTCCGGTAGTTCAGAAACAAACATCGATAAACAGATTTTTAGAACTGTAAATTATGAAAGAAACCCACCGATGGGTTCAAACTGGGACTGGTATCATAAAGGTATTTTAACTGCTTCAAATGAAGGAACCCCACAGGATTCAACAAGGGCAAACTGGCTTAAAGATACATTGCTTGGATACACCTATACTGAAATGACAAAGGTTTATGAACCTTGGGGAACCGATGCTATGATAACGAACGCATTAAATAATGGAAGGAGTATATTAAACCATATTGGGCATGGAAATGAGACAGGTTTTGGAACAATCACTGCATTCTGGTTTGATGTTACAGATGTGAATAATCTTAATAATACAAATATGCTCCCTTTTCTTTATCTCTGTGCCTGTTTAAGTGGTGATTTTGATGCAGTCGCAACCTGCTGTGCAGAATCATGGATGTGGGCAGGGACAACAACTGCTCCAAAAGGTGCAATAGGTGTTTATGCTGCATCAGTAACTCAATCTTGGGTTCCACCAACTGTATCACAGAACCATGCAATGGGACTTCTTAAAAGGGAAAATACAACAACTATAGGTGGATTGTGTTTCAATGGCTCTATGTATATGTATGAACAGACAGGAGACCTTGAGATGCTTGAAACCTGGCATATATTCGGGGATGCTTCTCTTGATTTAAGGACTGATATTCCTGATACGATGATTGTTACGCATAGCGAATATGTTTCACCAACTAATGTTAATTTCATAGTTAGTGTAAGAAAGAAAGATGGGACAACGCCATTGAGTAATGCAACTGTGTGTTTATATCTTCCGACACAAATACCAAAGATTCACCTTGTTGGTTTCACAGACAACGATGGAAATATCACATTCAATATAACACCTTCAAATATTGGTGATACATTATGGGTTACTGTTACTAAACATAATTATAGACCTTATGAAGGATATGCAATTGTGGGTGATTTTGGTATTGCTTCAAAACCAGAGATTATAAAGCCTTTTAATTTTGTTAAGATTCCTGATTTAAGACCTACTATATCATTTTATTCTATAGATCCACAAAATGACAATATAATTTATGGAGTCTATTGGGATACTTTGTATAATTTTTCAACACCTGATAGTTTTATAACGACACAATATCAAAGTGGAGATACTATTAATTTTATATTTCCATACAATCTTCTTACCAGCAGGACATACTGGATAAAAATAAAGGCGAAAGATACAGGTTCAAATTTATGGTGTAGTTTTTCGGATATCATATCTATCACAATTGATACAACACTTACACCAGGAACATGTTCATGGTTTAAATGTAAGAATAAACAATTTTCTTATGATATCTTTAATGGGACCGTTCTTAAAGGGGATACTATTATTCTTGGCTATTCTTCCCAAACATTGACAGATACATTATTAAATGAAAATTTTGAATCAGGTTCAGTTCCACAGGGTTGGTCTGTGATAAATGGAAATAATGATTCTTATCAATGGACCGTTGGAACAACTACCGATATTGGCTCATACACTCCACCTGATTATGGGAACTATTATGCATTCTATTCGGATGATGATGCAGGTATTAATGTAATTAACTATAATGAAGAGATAAGGACAAAACCTATATATACAGGTAGTGTTAAAGGGATATTAAAGATAAAATATTATTACGGATTCAGGGTTTATCAGCAAGGAGAGAAATTAAGGTTTAAGATAAGGAAGAAAACTAATAATGTTTGGGGAAACTGGATAGATAAGATGGTTTATACGACAAGTAATGCAGATTCAGAAATTATAGATTTGACATCAGAGCTCCCTGCTGATTCAATGATGTTCTCATGGTTTTACAGCGATAGCACCGCTTCATCACACTGGGGATTTGCCTGTGCAGTTGATAATATATTACTCACAGACCAGTATCAACCTGCGAATAATGAAGGAAATTTAATAACTTCTTCAATAAAATTTGATGAAATAAAGAAAGTCTATGAAAGGACAAACTGGGGCGATATAATATTAAAAAAATCATCAGGAGAAGATTCAATAGGTATTCAGGTTCAATATAAGAATGGAGAAAACTGGGAATTGATTCCTGATAATATTATCCCCAACAATTCAACAGGGATATATTCTCAAGCACAAGATGTTGTTGTTTCACTATCTAATATAAATGATTTTACAACATACAATGAGATTAGATTAAAAGTTTTATTTAAAAGGAAAAATACAAAATCAGGAACAGAGCCTAAACTTCTTTCAATTGAAGTCGGGAATCTGAATAATTATGTTGGGATTGATGAAAATAAAGAAAGAATTGAATTTTCTATAAATTCAAACATAGGTATGAATAAGTTTGTTTTAACAATGAATATACCACAGAATACAAATGCCTCATTAAAAATCTTTGATATAACAGGAAGGATTGTAAAAGAATTCAATAAAAATGAGATGAAAAAGGGAACGATTATATGGGATGGAGAAGGTGAAAAAGGTAAAATCTTACCGGCAGGTTTATATTTTATGGAATTTAAAGCAGGGGATTTTAAAAAGACATTGAAAATAATAAAATTAAAATAGAATAGACTGCTATCTTCTTCTTACCCTTACTATTGAAATCCCGTAAGATAATATCTGTAGCCTTTTATGCGCTATTGCTATAATCTTTAGATATAATTCATTCTGATTCTGTGGTAGTTTCCCAACCTTAAAGTATCCGTCCTTTGTTATACTACCAATTCCCTGTGGTTGGACAATCCATAGTATTTCGGCATCTTCCGGGATTTGTGAAGTTATATTGAATTTTACTTCTCCATTCTCATATACATCTATGAATTTGGGTGTTATCTCAAGGTTTTCCAAATCTCCTACAATCACAAATGCAGTTGAAGGCTTTACAGTTGGAGCATTTATTGGTCTTGCAATTATTACACCTGAACCATTCCTTTTAGGTGTGAATATACCTGCTGAATTTATCTCACCTAAATCATTTGGATATACTTCAAATCTTACAGGTATATTTTCTGTGTTTATGAAATCAACATAAAATTGTATTTTTTCATCAATATTTATCTTATGGAATCTTGGTCTTAAAATTATTCCAATTGCTTTATCCGGTGTTATCACAAAATCGGCATAAAGGACCCTTTGTTTGTATTTTTTGTCAAGTAGTGCAACAATCTTACCTCTACCCATATTAACAGATGGAGTAAAAACACCATCATTTATATTACCCATTCTTTCAGGTATAACCTTCCATTTTATTGGTTTTATCTCATTACCGTTCTGGTCTTTTAATGTAAACTTTGCTCTCTCTTCAGGTTTTAAAAATACCTTTTTGGGAAATATAGATGCTGACAATTCTCCTTTAACAACGATAATACTTTTTCCCAGAACCTTCTTCCCGTTAATCTCACCTTTTACTAATATCATTCCCCTTCCAGATTTCTCTGCAAAAAATTCACCATTATTTTCTATCCTTCCAAGATCATCTGGTATTACACTCCAGACAACATTGTTTATTGTTTTTTCTGTTCTGAATATGAATCTCTCACCAATATTCAGCTTCACAAAAGAAGGTAAAATCTTTATCTTTTCTTCATCTTTTCCTATAATAATCCTTGCACTCAAAACTGAACCATCATCAAATATTGCTACAATCCTTCCCTTTCCTTCTTCTTTTGCCCTAAAATTCCCGTTATTATCAATATCACCAATATTCTGAGGAACAACCTTCCATACTGATACATTACCACCTGTTGTCTTAAAATATACATTATCCCCGGCATTAAGTATAACAAAATCGGGTATTATCTTTTTTATCTCAAACACAGTATCTTCAACAGATATAAATACTAATTTCTTTTCAAATTTACCATTGTATTCTGCAACAACATTTAAAACACCTTTACCTTCTTTTTCAGGTATGAATGTGAAACCTTCTAATTTTCCCAGCGATTGAGGTGAAATAGATAAATTAATCTTTGCCTGAACAGTATTATTGTTTTCATCAATTACCTTTATCTCAATACTTACAGGATTGTTTAACATACATTTTATAGGCTCCGGTGAAACTATTATATTCAGTGAAAATAGTAATAATAACATTTACACCTCACCAACACTATAAAACATAATCTCTGTCTCATAAGGATAATGAATTTTTAAGATGTGCGTCCCCTCTTCAAGAACGGTTGGTATAACAATCGTTCCTTCTTCATCTGATATAACCTTCTCAAAAATTTCACCATCTATCTCATATTTTATCTTGTTTATATCACCCCGGATATAAAAAACAAGTCCACCTGCTTCTTCAATGATATCTTCATCCTTGGGGAATACGACATAGAATTCTTTATTCTTTTCATCGTTCTTTTTTACAATCTCCTTCTTTTTGAAAAGGCTGTCATTGGTATTTTTTATCTCTTCCTGTTTTTTAACTATCCTGTTTTCTATTTTTATCTTTTCCTCTGTTATTTTTATATTTTTGGGTGAGAAAAAGAACACCATGAGAATAACGATAATTAAAGATGCTGCAATGGATATCGTCATATTCCTTATATATCTTTTATGATTTATATAACCCATTATCTTCCTATCAAGATTTTCGGGTGTTTCTTTTTCATCAAATATTTCCCTTATAAATTTCCTAAATTTTTCTTCTCTCATATGCTATCCCCTATAATTTTTAAAATCTCTTCCTTTGCCCTTGCAAGCCTTGATTTTACAGTTCCCACAGGTATTCCAAGTATTTCAGAGATTTTATCATAATCAAGTTCATCATAGTATCTTAGGAATATTATTTCCCTGTGATGAGGTTCAAGCATATCTATTGCATTTTTTAATTTCTCTTTTCTTTCTTCATTTATAACAAATTCCTCAGGGTCTTCGTATGATATCGTTTCAGGAATTTCTTCCATATATATTATCTTATTCATTTTAAGAAACCTGTTGGTTCTATTCACCGCTATCCTGTAAAGCCAGGTAAATATATCTGAATCACCACGGAATTTTTTATAAGCTCTATATGCATTGTAGAAAACATCCTGTGTTAAGTCCATAGCATCATCATAATTGTTCACCTTTGAGTATATAAGTTTAAAGACCCTTTCAGAATACATCTTCACAATCTCCTCAAAAGGAGGAGGGGGTTTACCCCCTCCTTTACTCCGAAACATATGGTATTATCCATGCCTCTGCTTTGTAAGGATACAATGTAGTGTCATCTTCAAATATAGTTCCGTATGTCATTGCATCTATCCCGAACCTGTAAACACCGCTCCTTGGTGTTGTCCAGCAATAACCGAAGAAAGTATTGTTTGTGTTTTCCCTTATCCTGTATCTGTGGTGTCTCTGGTTAGCCATAACATGCATAAATACAACCACACTCTCTGTTGCAGGGCTTGTGAATACATAAACTTCAAGTTTTGTTCCCTTCGGAAGTTTCATCAAAGAGTCTTTCTTCATAAATGCAAGTGGGTCTGTGATTGTCCACGACTGGGAACCATCAATCATTTCAAACCGGACAGAATCAATCTTAAATGAAGGTTCATTTGTTGAGACTATCTTTTTATAGGTTATATCTGTTAGGACCCATCCATTGTGAACATCGGGGTCACCTATCTTCTTGAAGATTGCATATCTTTTACCATTATCCGAAAAATTTTTAGGAATATCATACAGTGTTTCAGGCGGGATTGTATTGAATGGATACCTGTGCAGAATTCCACTATGTGAAATATCGACCTCAACAAACGCACTATCACCTACAACTGTTGCATTGACATCCCTTGAGAAATTTTTTACCTCTCTCCACCATATAACATAGAGATATCCTTTACCAATAGATTTATCTGCAAGTGTATCACCCTCAGGTTTCCCGTAGTTATCATCTGCTTCAAAGTAATCCTTAAAATCAGTGGTTATAGCATCTTCAATAGCCTGTTCATCGGTGACCCTTGCACAACCAAACATCATAACAAAAACCAAAACCAGCATAAACCATCTCATAATACCTCCTTTTTTGTATTTAGATAAAGGAGGTAAAAAAAAGTTCCATTAAAAATATCTTGATAAATTAAATCTGTAAGATTCCTGATGTTTTCCATCTTCATAAAATCCTCCAATATCAATGTTTAAACCAGTATCAGATATATTAATCAGTGTGCTCACATGGTAATTATATCTTTTATTTGAATATTGTAAATTAAGATTTATATAAAAAGGATGAAATGAAAAAGAATTGTTTGTAGAGACAGAAACATAGCCTGTTGTATCACTTGTTGAGTAAGCAATATTTGCTGATAGAAAAAAGAATGATGAACGATATGAAAGAGCATTTGAGAAAGAAGTGATTTTTGAATTGTAATAATTATCCTCTGAATGTGATATAGAAAGATTTATATTAAAAGGTTTTATATCCTTTGATAGGCTTATGATTCCGTTGAATCTTGAAGATTTAATATCATTAAAATCTGGATATAAATTTGTATTTATTGAGAAAAGGAATTTTTTAATCTCAAAATCCGTTGATAATGTGGCTGAATATCCTTTTTCAAGGAAAGGATTACCAATTGGAATAAACAAAGAATCAGTGAACCTGAAGAATAATTCGCTATTTTTTTTCTTCAAACCTAACTCGCACGATAAACCATTTGAATTTAATGTATCAAATCTGTTTGAAGAGCCAGTTGAATATGAAAGAATAAAATAAGGTGTTATCTTGAAAGGAATTCCGAGATAGCACGAGATTATATTTCCTTCCTGTGGAAAGAATAGTGGTATTCCTTCAATACCGGTCGTATCATCATAACCTTTCAATATTGTTGCCGAGAAAATACTATCAATTGATAGCCTTAAGCCAAATATTATCCTTTTATATTCACTTATCAATGTATCTTTTTCAAAAGAATAAAGATATAAAGGTGAGAATGAAATTTTTTTCATCTTTAATTCCAGAAGACCACCAATTCCTGTTAAACCATACAATGTTATCTCTTCAAAAATCGGTGAGATAATACCTATTTCTGTATCAATAAATTTATTCTTAATATTCAATACTCCATATAAAGAATAATAGTATTCAGGGTCTTTTATCAGACTTCCAGAAAAATTGAATCCACCAAGATAAATATCAAAATCAAGATTATAGATTAGATATTTCCCTTCCTTATAAACCGGATAAAATGCTGTATCTGCTTCTGTGTTATAAAGAAAACCAAAACCTATATTAAGACTATTTATATTACCTCCTTCATATTCTGAAAAAACATTGAAATAATATATTATTGTATCATTATCAGAGATTATAGTTAATATATGTCTTCCTTCTTTGAATGGTTCTAAAGGTTCATAATAGAAATACTCATCTGTTAATTCACCCGAAATCTTAATCCCATCAAGAAGGATATAAAAATTTGATACATTCTCTTCAAAAAAAATCACAATCTCGTCATTTGGATTTGCGATAGTATCAGGTGAAATTATGAATATGGAAGTGATTATAAAAAACATATAAGATTTATAATAAATTAAATAAAAATTGTCAATAATACTTTAAAGATTCTAAAACACCGGATTAACATATAATCTTTATACAGAATTTTTATAACAAAATCTGAATCTTAGATTGTAAAATCCAAAGTTGAAAGTTTATGACTGACCCTGATTAATCTATTGACTTTTATCTGTTTTTGCATATATTCCATAAATGGATAATCTATCGTTCTTAAAAGAGATATTCTCCAATCTACCTGAGATTGTATTTGTGGTGGAGAAAGATGAAGGAAATAATATTATTTATGCTAATAAAAATTTCTTTGATTTTTTTGAAGAAGCTAAGAACTTAGAATCCCTTGATATTGAATCTTTGAATAGTTTAATTTATGATGAGATTGAGAATCATTATATAGAATTAGATATTCCAAAATATGGTAAAAGAAAGATGCTTTTAACCGTTATCCCATTTTCATTTGAAGATAAAGAATATTCAATTGTTCAATTGAAGGATATAACATTACAGGAGGAAAAAAGGGAGATTAATGGTGAATTATTGAAAAAACTAAAGGATGTCCAGAAACTCGAAGCATTGGGTCTGCTTGCATCAGGGATGTGTCATGATGTGAATAATATAATTGGTGGTATAATGGGATTTGCAGAAATAGCATTGAAAGAGATGGATATGGGAGGAAACCCAAAAGAAGAAATTTTAAATATAGTAAAATTGTGTGAAAGATGCGCAAACATATTAAATAGCCTTTTCCAATTCGCAAGAAAGAAAGAGGTGAATAAAATAAATGTTGATATAAATAAGTTAATTAATGAAACACTGAAGTTACTGTCAAGGGTTCTCGGAAATAAAATAAACATAGAGTTCTATCCTGATAATAAACTGAAATATTATGTTGAAGCGGACCCTTCTGGAATTGAGCAGTGTATCATAAATCTTTGTTCAAATGCAAAGGATGCGATGCCCGATGGTGGAACACTTATTATTGAAACAGAACAGGTAAAACTTGGAAAAGATTATTTTTCAAAACATCCAGAAGGTGAATTGGGTGATTATTGTATGATATCTGTTACAGATACTGGATATGGTATAAAGAAAGAGGATTTAAGCAAGGTATTTGACCCATTTTTTACGACCAAGAAGGACGGAACAGGTCTTGGCCTTTCTATTGTCCATGGTATTGTTCATCAACATAAAGGTTTTATAAATGTGTACAGCGAAATAGGGAAAGGGACAACCTTCAAGATTTATATACCATCAACAGATAAAATTGTTGAAGAACCTGGAGAATATGAAAAAACATCTGATATAGAAGGTAATGAAACCATATTGATTGTTGAGGATGATAAAAATTATAGGGAGATACTGAAGAATGGTTTATCATACTATGGGTATAGTGTTATTACAATTGATAATTGTGAGGAAGCTCTTAATCTTATTATTAAATCAGAAATTAAAATAGATTTTGCTTGTTACTGATTTGATACTCCCCAAGATGAACGGAAAACAGCTTTATGAAGAATTAAAGGAAAGAAATATGAATATTCCTGTTCTATTTATAAGTGGATACACTAAAAATTATATAAACAGAAATTTCATATTTGAAGAAAATCTATCTATTATTCAGAAACCTTTCTCTATAAAGGAACTTGTTTCAAAAATAAGAAAGACACTTGATAAGAATAATCTAAAATTTCTCTACTATTTCTTTTATCTCGTCAAATGTTGCTGGTTTTTTAAGAAGTTTAATGTTATTATCGCTAATAAATTGATAAAGTTCAGGGCTTAATACATCACCTGAGAAAATGACAACCTTCTTTTTTAAATCTTCATCAAGTGTATTGAATATCTCGTATCCACCAATCTTTGGAATCCTTACATCAAGGAATATAATATCAAACCTTTCTTTTTTTAATATCTCAATTGCCTTTTCCCCGTCATTTGCAATAATAACTTCACATCCAAGCATATTTAGAAGTTTATTTAAAAAATGGCATATTATTTCTTCATCATCAATTATTAACACTTTTTTCTTCATATTCTATAGGGAAAGTTAATCTGAATATGGTCTTCCCTCCACCAGTTTTTAAAAGTTTAACATCACCTTTATGCATAAGCATCACTCTTCTAACTATTCCAAGACCCAATCCAGTTCCATTTTTCTTTGTGGTGAAAAATGTATCAAAAATCTTCGGTATCACTTCTTCTTTTATCCCTATTCCATCATCTTCAACCTCAACGATTCCTTTGTTTTTTTCAATAAAACTTCTTATTAATATATGACCTTCACCGCCTTTTGCTTTTATTGCATCAAAACTATTTAAAATTAAATTCTCAATCGCTATCACAACCTTGTGTAAATCACCATTCACAACAAAATCATCAATTATATTGTATGAGAGATTAATCCCGAGCATATTCTCAAGGTTGAATACAGCATCATAAGCAGACTTTATAGATTTTGAAATCCTGAACAATCTGTCTTCCTTTATTAATTTTGTGTGTTCCATATATGAAGATAGGAACTCTACAACCTTTTTTATCCTTATTGATGAATCTTTAATCATATCTATATATTTTTTGGTCTCATCATCGAGGTTTTTACCTGAGATATCAATAAGTTGAGAAAGACCAAGGATAATCTGTAACGGGTTATTTATCTCATGAGCAACACCCGCTGTAAGTTCACCGAGTATATGAAAATTTTTCATCTTTATTACGGAATTCATCATTTTTGACTTTTCTGTTATATCTTCAAATATCAAGATATCAACGTCATTTACTCTTTTTCTTTCATAGTGTATGCTTCTCAGTTCATCTTTAACGAACAAATTTAATATCCTTTCACCATAAAAATTTTCATGCAATATTTCCGGAAAATTGCTAATAATTTCTTCACCCAATTTGTTTTTCATAAGTACAATCCCATCCCTTATTGCAACGATTCCCTCCCTTATAGAATCAATAATACTTTTATGTGATTGCTCTGTTAATTCAAGCCTTAACTTTTTCAGAATAGATGAGTAGCATGTTGAGAAAAATTCAAGGATTTTAATATCATCATCGTATCCTTTTTCACGTTCATCACATTCACAAATTATAATGATTTCTTTGTCGTTTTCAACAACATTATTATATATATAAGTATAATCAAAAGGAAGGATTGGAAGGGTGGATTTCTTAACGAAAACATTTTTAAACCTTAGAATCTCTTTTAAATCCTGCGGACTTAAATCAAGCCATTTTTCTTCACCGTGTTTTGAAAAATAAAATGTATCTATTTTATCATCTATAACCGAGTGAATAATAACTATACATCTTTTAAAATTCAAGATATTAAACAAAAGGGAAAATTTTTCATTAATACCATGTTTTGGGATACTTTTTAAAATTATGTCTATTAACAATGAACTATCTTTTTTATCTTTTACTTCCATTAAATTAATCATATATAAAAAATTATTCCAGTCAAGTTTTATTTTAAGTAATAAGTGGGGCAGTTTCCTGCCCCACAACCAAAAAGGGAGTTTATACAAAGCCGAGGTCCTCAAGGGATTTTATTGCATCTTCATTTATTATAATGTATTCAGGTGGTGTTTTATCTATCAGTTTAAATTCATATCCCATACAATTTCTGTCAATCATCTCGGCAAAGAACACCCTGCCATCAAATAATTCAACCTTTATAAGACGGACTTTTTTAAGGAAGTTCCGGTAATTCAGGGTCTTCATCATAGGGTCCTCCTTCATTCGTAGTAACATCACCGGGTCCACCACATATGTATCCACTTTCTATGTCATTCCTAATAACATGCTTCCCAATAAACTTACTCGGAAACAACATATTAAAAAACAATACAAAAACATATAAAAACCACATAATTCCTCCTTTTTAATAATACAATAAAAAAATCGTTCCCGATTTCTAAGTTATTGATTATTAAGGAATATTAAAGAATACAACCTTTCAAAAATCACTGACATTCATATGACATTACTGACATTTTTAGATAAAAAATTCATTTTGAGTATATTATAAAAATGACATTTACTGACATACTGACATTTTTATTTTTGTTTTTTGATATTATATTTTTTTAATAGTCTGAAGAGGTGTCTTTCTGATATGTTTATTATTTCTGCTGTTTTCTTGTAATTCCACCCTGTTTTTTGTAATGTATTAATTATTATTTTTATCCTTTTTTCTATATTTTGTTTTTTTATGTCCAATCCATTTTTTATATATATGTTCAACTCGGGTCTATCTATAATATCTTCTATTTCGATATAACCGGCTCTTTTTATAGCGCATATAGAATCAATGATGTTTATCAATTCCCTTACATTTCCAGGGAATGGGTATTCTGACAGGAGTTTTAAACAATCTTCTTTTACACCTTTAATTTTCTTGCCGAATTTTTCATTTATTATCTTTATTCTTTCTTCTATAATTAATGGGATATCTTCTATCCTTTCCCTCAAGGGTGGTATGTGTATCTCTACCTGTTTCAACCTGTAATACAGGTCTGCCCGGAATTCTTTGAATGTGACAGCGCTTTCAAGTTCCTTATTTGTTGCGCATATTATCCTTGTGTCAACCTTCTTCCATTTTACATCACCAACACTTCTTATCTCACCCTGTTCTATAAGCCTTAATAGTTTGGATTGAATATTCAAAGGTATATCTCCTATCTCGTCAAGAAATAGTGTTCCTCTGTTAGCGGTTTCACAAAGACCGATCTTATCCGATGTTGCACCGGTGAAAGAACCTTTAATATGACCAAAAAGTTCACTTTCAAAAAGTTCATGTGGTATTGTTGTGCATTCTACGACTACAAATTTTTCATTTTTTCTTTTACTCAATTTATGTATTATCTCTGCAAGCATATTTTTACCAGTTCCTGTTTCACCTGTTATAAGGACATTCATTTCCAATTGTGCTATTTCCCTCACTTTTTCAAAGATATTTTTCATACTCCTTGAAATACCAACCATACCATAGAATGAAAAGTCTGTGCTCATAAATCTGTCAAACTTTTCAACCTTATCTTTAAGATTTAAATAAACTTCACCTTTATCAAGTAAGATTCCAAGAAACCTTCCAATGGTTAAAAGGAAGTCTTTGTCTTCTTCCGTGAAAAGGTTTTTATTTATTGTTGAATCAAGATAAAGTATTCCTTTTATCTTATCACGAGAAAATATGGGAACACATAGTATTGATTTTATCTTATTCAGGAAAACAGACCTTTTATCCATAAATCTTTCGTCTTCACCGGCGTTATAGGATAGTAAAATCTCACCTTTTTCAGCAAGTTTTATAGCGCTTTTTGAAATTTCATTCAAATCATTTAAAGTAATTTCGTCCATATCTTTCCCATAAACTCTATCTTTTTTTAAAATAATTGCACCACGTTCAGCACCGAAAAAGTTCTTTATTATCTCTATGAACCCATAAAGGTCGTTTTTGTCAATCAAAGATAACAGATTTTCTAACATCCTGACTATTTCATTATAAAGATTATTCTTATTCAGGGTTTTTATTAATGAGTTTGTTATTGAAATAGACCAGTAAAGATATCCATAAGCATAATTCTTTCTAAATGTTTCCTGTGATTTAAGGATTAGTTCAAATCCTTCTTTTATTTTATTCTCTTTTATCAGCAAATAACCTTCAAGCATTTCACATTCACCGAGAATTATATAAGCACCTATCTCTTTCAATAACTCCTTTGCCTTTTTCAGATAATCTCTTTCGTATAATCCATAAATCATATAAAATTGAGCCTTTTCAAATAAAGAACCTGTTTCTTCTTTCTTTATTTTATCTACAATATTTTTACTTTTTGTAAATCTATCATTGAAAAAATAACATAATGATAACATCATCAATATTTCTCTGTCATCTTTCTTGCGAATCACATTATTAAAACATTCGATTGCCTTGTCAAATTCACATTTGAAGAACGAAAGATAACCTTTTAAAGCATTCCTTTCTTCATCTGTTATTTCATTTATTAAACTTTCAGCATTTAAGAAATTTCCAGTAAAAAGAGATAGATAAAACTCCTTTTTTATTATATCTATATCCTTGAAGTTATACTTTTCGCAAAATTTATTCAGAATATCCATTGCATATTTAAGATTACCTTTTCTTAAATAAAGTGTTGAAAGTAAAAGGATATATTTCTTTTCAAGTTGTTTATTGTTTGAACCTTTAACTATTAAATATGCCTTCTCTATCTCTTCAATTGCCCTATCGTAACTGTCAATACACATATATACATTTCCAAGATTAAATCTGTTTATTGCTTCATTCATCCTATCCTGTAATTTTTTATATATTTCCAGTCCCTTTTCATATTCTTTTATAGCGGTTTGATAATCCTTAAGTTTGTGATAGATATTACCTTTTAAAGAATATATTGCTCCCTCTAAACTTTCATCTATTATTTCAGAGAGAAATTCATCAAGTATTTCAAGAGATTTTTTGTATTCATTTTTTTCAAAGTATATTATTGCTTCAAGAAATCTTATTTCAGGTATTTTTCCACTTAGATTGTTTATAATCGAAAGGACATCATTGTATCTTTTTTCAGAAATCAATATCCTTCCATATTCATACATTAAACGCTGTTTAAATGGGGCATCTTTAATTAAGAGTTCTTCAAATATAGCTCTTGCATCCTTCAAATCACCGATTTTCCTTTTGTTCACACCTATCCTGAAAATAAAATAATCATTTTTTACGAGATTTTTAATAATTTCCTGATAGGTTTTTATTGCATCCTGATTTATACCTGTTCTTTCCTGTAAAAATCCAAGTAATATCTTTAGAACAAGATCATCTTTTACTGAAAGATAATTCTTTATCTTTTTTATGATTGATAACTTTTCATTCATTATGTTTCTTTTTATCATAATTAATAAAGTTTTTCTTGCAGTATTATAATCATAATTTTTCATAGCGAAGTCAAAGACAATTTCGGGTGGTAATAATTCTTTATTTTTCAAAACTGTATCTGAAACCAATTTTTTGATTTCTTCTTCTGTTATACGAATTATCTCTTCTTTAATTAATCCAGACCTGAACCTTATTTTATTCTTTGAGATATAGATATAATTAAAACTAACTAATTTTTTTAAAATAACAATATAATCTTTCGAAATTAACTCAACAATATTATAAGGCATATAATCTTCAAAACAAGAAAGGCACTTTAAAAGGTAAATTGCTTCTTCTTCAAATGTCCTTCTCAGGTCGGAAATTATGTCATATCTTAACTCGTATGGAATAATAGCATTCCAGGAATTATTTTCAAAATAAATATACTTGTTATCACATAGAAAATTTAATATGGAATTCGTATAAAAAGGTATTCCGCCACTCATATTCAAGATAAATTCTGAAATTTCATGGAGTCCTGATATGTCCTTAAAGCTATAACTTATAATACTTTTTATTTCTTCTGTTGATAATGGCTGAAGATTGAAATAGTAGGCTTTTATTTCTGACGAAATCTTCAATTCTTCCAGAGAAGAAATAACAAGGGATACCCTGTTCAGTTTCAGGCAGTCTGACTTTATTTTTAGATATTCCTTTATATCATCTATGTTTACCTCATCTATGAAAATAATTTTAGAATCTTTTAAATCAATTTCATCTATATCATTTATAAATCCTGTATGGAAGCCCATTTCTTTTGCGATAACATCAAGCCTTTTCATTAATGTGGTTTTTCCTATTCCACGTGGACCAGAAACGAAGAATAAAAAGTTTTCTTCTTCCGATAATACATTTTTAAAGAAATCTATTTCTTTCTGGCGACCGACAAAATGATTTATAAACTTGGGTTCAATCGTCATTGAAAGATTAAGCAAATCCGAAATGATACTATCAATATCCTTATATCTTTTATTTCTATCAGATTCAACCATCTTATTTATAACATTTTTAATCTCTTTTGGGACAAGGTAATTCTTTAGTGTAATTTTTCTTTTATTTCTTTCCCTTATATCTTTAAATGAATAATCAGAAGTTAATACCTCATAGAATATCAAGCCTAATGAGTAAATGTCTGATGAAAAATCAATCTCCCCTGAAAAAACTTCCGGAGCCGCATATTCAGGTGTTATAAGTTCATTGTCAATAGAAGGGTCAATAATCTTAATATTCAGATCATCTCCGACAAATATATGAGAAGGCTTCAAATCACCATGAACTATTCCTTTTTTATGCAATATATTCAATCCTTCGAGTATGTTTATCAAAACTATTTTTATTAATTTTAATCTTTCACTCTCATTAACATTCATAGCCCATTTATTGATATCAGGATACCTGATCCTTTCAATCGTGTATCCACAATGTTTATCATCTTCAAACCAATCATACACTATAGGGTAAAATTTTGAATTTAAATCTTTTAAAATATGATACTGGCTTTTCAGGATTCCTTTATATTCAATAGCTCCTGTTTTGTATAATATTTCAGGATTATCGTTTGAATAATAAATAATCGAAGTTTTCCCCTCAGAAAATTTTATTAAATTTTTAAAATCGGCAACCATTAAATAAAAATAATTTTAAAGATAAAAATGTCAAGTAATTTGGATTTTAATTGACTTTTTTATTTTTTTTAAGATAATAAAAATATGAAGAAATATTTATTTTTTTTCATTTTAATAATCTTGTCTTGCGGGAAGAAGACAAAATATGATTCGTTCGAAGCATATGGTGTAAAAATTGACAGAGATACTGAACCTGTAAAGATAGCAGAGGTTATGATTAAAGCACTCGAAGAGGAAAATCAGGATGTTTTGAAAAAAATTGTTGCTGTGAATACAGAAAGAAAGGCTATTATTGAGATATTCAAGAAGTATTATCAGAAACCGAGAAAGATAGAAGATGAAAATATTAGAAAAATTGTGGTTTCAGGATGGCTTTTGACATACAGCTTCTTTAAAAAAGGTAATACATTCATTACAGGTGATAAGGTTGGAGAAGATTCAGCATTTGTTTATGCAAGCGGAATTAAGTTAAATGGTTCAAGAAGTTCTTTTGAGATAAGGTTTGTAAAAGAAGATGGATACTGGAAAGCCCTTGGCGGGATTAAAGAGTTTTAAATTCTTCTTAATTTCCATTTGACAAGATTAAAAAATAAGATATATTCATAAAAAAATTTAGAGGAGGATTTTATGAACTTTAGGAATATATGTGTCGCAGGACATACAGGAACAGGTAAGACAACATTTGCAGATGCAATAGTTTATAAAGTTGGTTTGAATAACAGATTTGGCAAGGTTGACGAAGGAAACTCATTCCTTGATTACGAAGAAGAAGAGATTAATAAAAGAATCTCTATGAGTTTGAAGGTTGTAAGTTTTGAATACAATGGAATAACCTTTAACTACATTGATACACCCGGAAATATGGATTTCTTTGGTGACACATTATCTGGATTGTCTGTTGCGGATAACATAATAGTATTCCTTGATAGTATTTCAGGTATTCAGTTTGTTACTGAAAAAGTTATAAATTACGCAAGGGAAAGAAATATTCCTTTCTCTTTAATAATAAATAAGATTGGAAAGGAAGGTTCGGATTTCTGGGGATGCTACGAAGATGCTAAAAAAGAGATAGGTGATGGTGTTGTTCCTTTAATAATCCCTATGGGAGAAGGTCCACAATTTAAAGGGATAGTTGACCTTTTAAAAATGAAGGCATATAAAGAAAAAGAAATAGATTTGGGGAACTTTAAGTCAGAAGCTGAAGAATATCGTTCAAGACTTATTGAAGCAGTTTCAGAGACGAATGAAAAACTGATGGAAAAATTCATAAACGAAGAAAAAATTTCTGATGAAGAACTCTCAAAGGCTATAAAAGAAGGATATAAAGAATGTAAAATATTTCCTGTTTTTGCATGCGAGGCATATGAGCTTGTTGGTATAAACGAGATTGTTAATTATATGAAGGAGATATTTGTTTCACCGAACGAGACAAAATTCTATAATTCAATAGATAAAAACGGAACTGTATCATTTATTTTTAAGACCGTTGTTGAACCGCATGTTGGGACTTTAAACCTTGTAAGGGTATTTAAAGGGAATATATCTTCAGGAAATAATTTAAAGAACAAGACAACCGGGAAAGATGAGAAGATAAACCAGATTTTTATGTTGAAAGGAAAAGAGAGGACCGAAATAATGGAATTGAAGGAAGGCGGGATTGGTGCACTTGTTAAACTTAAAGAAACAAAAACACTTGATACACTGGTAAGCCCTGATACAGATTTTAAAGTTGAAGGTATACTGAATTTCCCAGAACCTATCATTACAGTTGCAATAATCCCGAAAAGTAAAGGTGATGAAGGTAAGGTATTAAGTTCACTTTCAAAACTCCATGATGAAGATCCGACTTTCTCACATACTTATGACAATGAAACAAAACAGACACTTATTCATGGTCTTGGTGAACAGCATCTTGATAGCATTATAAATAAATTGAAAAGAAAATTTGGTGTTGAGGTTGAGCAGGAGAGACCAAGGATACATTACAGAGAGACAATAAGGGCTAAATCAGAGGCACAAGGGAAATACAAGAAACAGACAGGTGGTCATGGACAATATGGTGATTGCTGGCTAAGGCTTGAACCATTAAAAAGAGGTGGAGGATTTGAATTCGTTGATGAGATAGTTGGTGGGGTTATTCCTTCAAAATATATTCCTTCTGTTGAGAAGGGTGTTAGGGAAGCATGTGAACAGGGTTATCTTGCAGGATATCCTGTTATTGACCTTAAAGTTACCTGTTTCTATGGTTCTTTCCATCCCGTTGATTCATCTGATATAGCGTTCAAGATTGCAGCATCAATGGCATTTAAATCAGCAATGGAGAATGCAAAGCCGGTCCTTCTTGAACCTATACTTCAGGTTGAGGTATTTGTTCCGGATGAGTTTATGGGTGATGTTATAGGAGACCTTAATTCAAAGAGGGGAAAGATACTTGGAACTGAAAAAGTTGGTAAATTCCAGAAGATAATTGCTCAGGTTCCCGAAGCAGAAATGTTTAAATACTCAAACTCTTTACGTTCAATAACACAGGGAAAGGGAACATTCACACAGAAATTGATAGGTTATGAAGAAGTTCCACAGGAAATAGCACAGAGAATAATACAGGAGAGGAAGAAGGAACAGGAAAGTGAGAAGTGATTTTTCTCCTATTCTCTGTTTTTGCCGGTGATTATCAGAACCTGATAATTGATGCCAAAAATTTTGCCTTATCAGGTGTCTCCTCATCCATACCGAATTCATCATTTGATAATCCTGCATATTCATCTTTTAATATGACATCTTTGGGAATAGATGGTGGATACATCTTCAGTGGTCTTGGTAATATATTCACAGTAAAAGGATCACTGAAGAGGGAAAACAATGGTTTTGGATTTCTTTTGTTCAATCATATAATAACAGGTATCCCTGATACAAGGAACGCACTAATTGACATTAATGGTAATGGAGAACTTGATGATGGTGAGTATCTTGATACTTCAAAGATAATATATAAGAGTGCTTTCCAGAATATATTTATTTTTAATATTTCAAAGAACTTAAGTAATCTTTATTATGGTATGAATTTAAAAATATTTTACGAGAATTTGATGGGTGAAAGAGGTATAGGAGGTGGAATTGATTTTGGTTTACTTTATATTAAGAATAATTTGAGATTTGGTATAACATTCAGGGATATAACATCATCTTTGATTTTATGGAAAGACAACAGGGATAAAATAAATCCATCTCTTAAATTTGGTTCATCTTTAAAAATTAACAAAAATCATTTTACAATAATGCCTTGTTTTGATTTTATCTTGGACGATTATGGATTATCATCACTACTCGGTATTAATATATCGTATAAGGATATGGTAGATTTTCTTTTTGGTATTAAAAAAGGGGGAATATCTTTTGGTTCGGGCTTTAATCTGAAAAACCTTAAATTTTATTATGCTATTATGATGGATTATGAGGAGGATTTTCCTTTAACCCACAGGATAACAATATCAAAGTGTTTTAATAAGTAGTAGTATCTCTTTAAGCTTCTTATCTGTTTTCCTTAGTCTGAAAGAAAATTCTTTGACAAATTCCCATAAAATCTTGTTTTCAATATTCTTATCTTCTTTCATTATAGATATAAATTTCTCTTTGTTGAAGAAAATACAAGTTGTCTCTGTATCAGCAATAGCAGAGGCTGAACGTGGTTTATCTTCAATTATAGCCATCTCACCAAAGTGATTTCCTTCTTTTAGTAGAGAAAGTAATTCTTCACCAACATCGGGAAGGAATATGCTTATTCTTACCCTTCCATTTTTTATAACATAGAATCCGTCGCCTGCATCACCTTCATTGAATATCTTATCTTCAGCCCTGAATTTTCTTTCTTCAGCAATTGAAAGAATTTTTTCTTTTTCTTCTTCTGTTAATGATGAAAAAATAATAACATTATCCAGAATACTCATACAACCTCCTATCTGTGAATTCTTTTTAATCTTCCTTCGTCGTCATAATCATAAAAAAGTTCATACTCAAAGTCACCACTCTGAGATTTTGTAAATCCCTTTTCGGATTCAACTAAACCACTCTCAAAAAAATCAAGATAAAATCTCTCTTTCAAAAATTCATTCAGCCTTGTTTTCTTAGGTTCAAGATCTTTGTATCTATATTCCATCATTCCCTGAAGTATTTCACCATTGTCTTTTAATTCCTGTGTGATGTTTCTACCTTTTTCATCATAAATATAATTTTTTGTATAAACGAGGTTGTCATTTTCAAAAAATTCTTCTTTTGTTATTTTTTTATCTTTATTATATGTGAATTTAAAATAGGAAAAAACACTTACAGGAAGAAATCTATGTTCCTTTCTTAAAGTGATAAGTTCATTATCGTATTCAAATATTGTCTCCCTTATGAGTCTATCAGGATAGATATATTCCCTTTCATTCTTGAGTTTTCCATTCTCATAAATAAATTCTTTCATCGTTGAAGGATATAATGTTTCATATCCCTGAAGTTTTACAATTATCTTCTTTAATTTTTTATCTTCATATATGAATTCATCAATTCTTTCAGGAGTTCCATCAAGGTCATAAAGTATTGATTCGGTCATCTTACCATCTTCATTATATCTATATTCAAGTTTTATCTCCGCATTTATCATTGAAAACCTGTGAGTGTCTTCTTTCACTTCACCTTTTTCATTGTATAATCTCTCCCATTCTTCAAGCCTTTCTCCATTCCTAAATGTAGAAAGCAATATTCTTTCTTTATCCTCTTTTATTTTATAATAAATTTTATCATTCTCATCACCTATAGGTTGATCTCCATAGACAAAAATTTCTTCTTCTGCTTCGCCTGCAAGGACTGATAATATCGTTAATCCTTTCACATATGTTGCCCTTCCTTCATTATCAAAACCTTTCACCTTTATTACTTCATCATTTTTGGTTAAATAAAGTTTGAAGGTTTTTGTTATTCCAAGTATTTCCTTATCATCAGGTTTAAGGAAATCATCAACATTCTCCACAAAAAATGTTTTTACATTATTCATATCCTCTCCAATCTTTAAATTTTAAGTTTGAAATTAAACTAACATTAATAACAGGATTCCATTTCTCTTCATATATAAATCCTGTCTCTAAATTTATGTAAAACATGTTAAGACATTTTTGCATTCCAACATTAAAAACATATCTTTTTTTAACATTACCAGAAAGAAAATTATTATCAGGGAATTTCAATGTGTCGATACTATCATCGTATGTTACCGGCCAGGGTGTCTCAGGATTTGTTTCCCCTTTTCTTCTATATTTTAATGTAAGATAATAATTTTCCTTTTCTCCCTTATAAATTAATCTCCCTGATAATTCGTCAAAATCAGATGAATTGTCAATCCCAAGTGAATACCCGTTGTATATGTATCTCTGATATACAAGGAAATGTCCATATACCCATCTTGTAAAAATATTGTATTCAATATGGGTATATAATTTTCTATTTATCTTTCCGATTATCCCGGTATTTAAGCCAATATGATTAGGTTCATTCCATGGGTCATACTCATACTGGAAATCATCTATAAAAAGGTTTGAATAGAAGTAAAGATTTTTATAAAGAAGATGAAGATCAAAGTTCCACATTATATTGGTGTTTTCGCTAAAGTTAAATTGATGTTCATAGATTATTCCGATTGGATTAAAAAGATAAAAATCAATCCCACCATCCCTTCCCATTATCCCTATCTCTGTTAAGCCAATACCTATCTTATCAAAATTAAATTCAAATCTGTGTATCATTAAGTATCTGTGTATACTTATAGAATCATATGGATTTAGACTTGGGTCAAGCCTTGTTCCCTTATAAAGACCGAGATTTGAAATGAGATGTGAAATATTCATCTTCCATATTTTTACATTATAGAATAATAATGGTAAAGGAGGTATATTATTTGAGAGGATTGGAGAATTTATAGGTGCAGTCGTGTATTTTATATGGGTATTCCCGAGGAGAACAAAAAATCTTTTATTTTTATAGAATATAGAACCATCATAAATTGCCCCATACAATTTCCCTTTCCATTTTGTATCCGGAAAAACTTTACCATTACCTGCTGAAACAAGCGGGAAGAAGTTTAATCCGAAATCGTTCTGGTTAATTAATAACTGGTTGCCAATTGTAAATCTTTTTATTGTATCAACTCTGAATATAATCCCAGTTTTGTTATAGGAATCTTCTGAGTAAAAATCAATATCAACACCATAAGAATATGGAATATTTTCATTCTCAATAGTTCTTATGTATCTATAAATCCCATTTTCATAAAAAACAGGATAAAAAGAAATTATAAAAAGCATATAGATAAAATAAAAAGAAAATATAAAAAGTCAATGATAAAAAATTTTAAAAATTTTTTCAAAAAAAACTTGACAAAAATTGAACCTTCATTTAAATAAAGACTATGTTAGTTATTTTACTATTCTCAATATACCCACCTTTCAATGTTAGGGCACACGATGTTCCTAATGATGGTGGTGGAAATATTATTATTGAATGGGATAAGGTTGAGAGCGAATCACTCGCAGGTTATGAGATTTTTTATAAGGAAGAAGGAATGGATTCATTTGAAATACTCGATTATGTCCCCAAAGGTTCTGAAACATATAAAGCGGATGGTCTTAAGAATAATGTAAATTATATTTTTAAGATTAGGTGCCTTGATATAAACAATAATTATTCCGATTTTTCCATAGAATCACAGCCAGCAAAATGTTATCCCCAGTTATTTAAGATGAACAAGATTAATACTTTTATTGCACTTTTAATATATATTTTCCTACTTCTATATTTTACACAGAAGGCAAGAGGGAATGTTCTGTTCATAAGAAGGATAGCAGGTCTTGACCATCTTGAAGAGGCAGTTGGAAGGGCAACTGAGATGGGAAAACCAATATTGTATGTTCCGGGACTATCAGGTGCATCGGATGTTGCAACACTTGCTTCTTTAAATATCTTAAAGCCAGTTGCGAAGAAATCAGCCGAATATGAAACCCCTTTAATAGTCCCAAATTACGACCCCATTGTAACTATAGTTGCACAGGAGGTTGTAAAAGAGGCATACACTGAGGCAGGAAGACCCGATGCATTTAAAAGAGAAAATGTATTCTTCTTGACAGATGCACAATTCGCATATGCGGCAGGTGTTGATGGAATTATGGTGAGGGAAAAACCGGCTACGAATCTATTCATAGGTATGTTCTATGCTGAATCACTGCTCCTTGCAGAGACAGGTAATATGACAGGTGCAATACAGATAGCTGGAACTGATGCGGTTTCACAATTACCTTTCTTTGTTGCTGCATGCGATTATACAATTATGGGTGAAGAACTTTATGCTGCGAGTGCCTATCTTTCAAGGGAACCAAAACTTGTTGGTTCTTTAAAGGCACAGGATTTAGGAAAGGTAGCATTAGCTGTTTTGATTTTTGTTGGTTCTTTTCTTGCCATTACATTCAACTGGAATATAATTATAAATATTTTCAAGACATTATAGGAGGATAATGAGAAGAACACTTCCTTTAGTACTGGCATTTACTGGTGGTATTATAATGATAATTCAGTATTTTATACCACATCCTTTGTCAACAAAATTCTATAATGTTGTCCTCGATTGGTTAATAATAATAGGAATATTCTTTTATATATTATCATTAAGAAGTTTTGTTATGTATCACACAAATAAGATAAGAAGAAAAAGGGAAGGATGGTGGGCTTCAATAGTTGCAATTATTGCATTTTTATTCATGGCAATTTTAGGTATTGTTACAAAAAAAGGTTATCTCTTTAACCAGATGTATGTGTATGTGTATGCACAACTCCAGGCAACAATGTTTTCACTCCTTGCATTCTATATGGCTTCTGCTGCGTTCAGGGCATTCAGGGCAAGGAACCTTGAGGCTACATTACTTCTAATTGCAGCAACCATAGTTATGCTTGGAAGGGTATCTGTAGCACCTTATATATATTCAAAATTACCTGATTTTGTAGAATGGATATTGAATTATCCCAATATGGCTGCACAGAGGGGTATAAGAATAGGTGTTGGTCTCGGTATGATTGCCACATCTTTAAAGATAATACTTGGAATAGAAAGGACATATCTTGGTGGAGGTGACTGATGAAATTCTTTGAGTGGCTACTTAAAATCGATAGAAGATGGATATACCTTACTGTTGCGATTGTTGTAATTGTTCCTCTGCTTTTTCCTGTTGGAATGCCTACAACTATTACTCCACCTGTTAAGAATCTTTATGATTACGTAGATAATCTTCAAGGAACTGGAAAAGCAGTTTATCTTGTTACTGATTTTGACCCATCAACTATGCCGGAACTTTTACCCATGGCTACAGCAATATTAAGGCATTGTTTTGCAAAGAAAATACCAGTATACTTACACGGTGGTCTTTATGCTGCATATGTCGGTATGGCTGTCCGTGCACTTGAAATAGTTTTACCTGATTTTCCGGATGTTATTTATGGAAAAGATTATATATTTTTGGGATATGTCCCGGGTGTTTCACTTGTGATTTTAAAAATAGGTGAATCGATAAATAAGACATTTGAATACGATTACTATGGTAATAAACTTGATACTCTACCTTTGAATAAAATGGTTGATAACTACAAAAATATTGGTGTTGTTATTGACCTTGCAGGTTCCGCTCTTACTGAATCCTGGATTGCATATGCATACCAGAGGTATGGTGCCCGTATTGGTTCTGGAACAACTGCAGTATCTGCGGCACAATACTATCCATTGTTACAGACAGGTCAACTTGTAGGAATGCTTGGCGGTCTTAAAGGTGCTGCAGAATATGAGAAGCTTCTTAAAGATAATGGTATAACTACGGGCAGGATGGAGGCAACAATAGGAATGGATGCACAATCTTTCGTTCACATATACATAATACTGATAGTTATACTTGGTAATCTTTCTTACTTTGTTGTAAGGAGAAAGAAGGTGAAATAATGCATATATCAAATGATATCTGGGTCTGGATAGCAGCTATCTTGACATTATTCATATATTCATTTCTTTATAAAGATAATCCATTCTATAAGTTTGCAGAACATCTGTTTATGGGTATTGGTGTTGGTTATACAACAACAATATTATGGTATAATTCTGTCATAGGTAAAATATGGAAACCAATAGTTGATGGGACAAGTCCTTACAGGTTTTTCCTTATAATTCCTATTTTAATAGGTCTTTTAATGTTTTTTATTTTCTCAAAGAGGCATTCTTTCCTTATAAGGATACCAATTTCTATATACATTGGAACAGGTGCTGGATTAGGTGTTCCACTAAGTTTTGAATACTATATATTTGAACAGGTTAAAGGGACTATTCTCACAAGGAGCAATTTTGCTTCTCTTCTTATAGGGTTCAGTTCTCTTGTTCTATTTATTGGTGTCCTTACTACGCTTATCTTCTTCTATTTTTCGAGGGAACATAAGGGTGCACTTGGAAAGTCAGCAAGGGTTGGAATTATTTATATTATGATTGCATTTGGTGCTTCGTTCGGGTATACGGTTATGGCCCGTGTATCTTTATTGATTGGTAGGATGCAGTTCTTACTGCATGATTGGCTCGGGATAATAAAATGATGATTTTTTTAATACTTTCTTTAAGTATAAAATCCTATGATACACCGAATGATGGTGGTGGTAGTATTACGATTGAAGTCTTTGGGATTGACAAAGAACTCAAAAACGGTCTGGTTTACAGAAATTCACCTGAAGATACAACATTTGAATTTATCGGTATTCTTTCAAGGACACTCTATAAATATGTAGACGATGGTGTTAAAAATTCAAAGGAATATCTTTACAAGGTGGAGCTCCAGTTTGAAGATACAACATTGGTATTGTATACAGGACCTGTTTCAGCAAAGGCTCAATGGTATGATACAACAAGGACATCTGTCCTTATATTTCTTATAATATTTTCAGGTCTTGTTATATGGTTTATACAGCTTGCCCGAAAGAATCCGGAGGGGCTTTTTATAAGAAAGATCCCGGCACTTGATGCTATAGATGAAGCAGTTGGAAGGTCAACAGAGATGGGTAAACCAACTTTCTTTATACACGGTCTTTCAGGTATAACAGATGCAGGGACACTTGCAGCATTAACAATTTTAAGAAGGGTGTCTTCAAAGGTAGCAGAATACGATACCCCTATCATAGTTACAAACTACGATCCGATAGTTATGGCAGCATCTTCTGAAACAGTTAAGCAGGCATATGCAGAGGTTGGTAAGATTGATAATTTCAACGAGAAGAATATAGTTTATCTAACATACGAACAATTTGGATACACTGCAGGTGTTGATGGCCTTATGATCAGGGAAAATCCTGGTGCAGTGTTCTTACAGGGATACTTCTATGCAGAATCACTTATACTTGCAGAAACAGGTCATTCAGTCGGTGCTATTCAGATTGCAGGAACAACTGCTGCTACACAACTTCCATTCTTTATTGCAGCTTGTGATTATGTCCTTATAGGTGAAGAGACACTTGCAGCATCTTCATATATAGGAAGGGAACCTGTTATGCTGGGTTCTGTGAAAGGCTCTGATTATGGAAAAATGTTTATTATGATATTTATTGGTCTTGGGGTAATATTTGCAACCATTGCAAATATAATGAACTTAACTGGTAATTCAGCATTTGTGAATATATTTGAAACATTTATGGGGTGGTTATAATGTTACAGCGAAGATTGCCGCTTTTAATAACATTCGTAACAGGTGTAATTATCGTTATAACTTTCTTTATTCCACATCCACCTTTTGGTAAATTACAGGATGATTCCTTAATATGGTATTCAATTATACTTGGTTTCTCAATGCTCATTGGTGTTGATTCTCTTTTAAGGTTCCATTACAGAAAAATAGCGAGAAGGGAAAAAGGTTTCTGGTTCAGTTTTGTTTTCTATGTTGGTTTTTTTGCCTGTCTAATTACAGGGATAATATCAGAAGTTAAATTTGGTGATGCATTCAAAGAAGGAACGAGTTTCAGGTATCTTTACGATTACATACTTGTTCCTTTACAATCAACGATGTTTGCATTGCTTGCTTTCTTTGTTGCTTCAGCTTCATACAGGGCATTCAGGGCAAGGAATTTTATAGCAACATTACTTTTAATCACAGCGGTTATAGTGATGCTTGGAAGAATCCCGTATGGTTCAAGTATTCCCGGTATAACACCTTTAACAGACTGGATTTTAAATGTCCTTCAACTTGGGCCTGCAAGGGGTATAAGGATTGGAATAGCACTTGGAGCAATATCAATGTCATTGAGGTTGATACTTGGTATTGAAAGGACTTATCTATCATGATATGGGAAAAACTAACAAAGATAGATAGAAGATACATATTTTTACTTATTGGTATTGTTGTTCTGATTCCTATTATATTTAATCTGAAAGTAACAGTTAAAATTTCTGAAGAGGTAAAGAGCGCTTACAGGGCGATAGATGAACTACCAAAAGGTTCTGCTGTAATGATATCCATAGATTATGATGCAGCATCTATGCCTGAATTGCAACCAATGCTTAAAGCAATATTAAGGCATTGCTTCAAGAAAGGTTTGAAGGTTGTCCTTATAAACTTCTGGCCACTCGGTGTTCCGATTGGTGCACAGGGGCTTGAAGAGGTTGCGAGAGAATTCAATAAAGTTTACGGTGTTGATTATGTGAATTTAGGTTATAGACCCGGTGATGTAGCGGTGATGTTAAGGATGGGTATAGATATAAAGAAGGTTTTCTTTACAGATTTAGGCGGTAAACCACTTGATTCACTTCCTATTATGAATGAGATAAAGAATTATGATAACATCGGTGTTTTGGTAGGTCTTGAAGCTGGTGTTATGGGTGATTACTGGATTCAGTATGTTGGAACCAGGTTTAAACAGAAGATAATACTTGGTGTTACAGCAGTTATGGCAGCAGAGCAGTATCCATATCTCCAGGCAGGTCAGATAGTTGGTCTTATTGGTGGTCTTAAAGGTGCGGCTGAATATGAAACACTTATAGAATTCCCTGGTTCAGGTCTTGTTGGTATGGCATCACAGACATATGCACATCTTATGATAATATTATTCATATTGATTGGGAATATATCATTCTTTGTTTTAAGAAGGAAGGGGAAAAAATGATGGAAGTAATTGGAATCTGGATAGCTTGTGGTTTAACAATAGCAATACTTTCATTTTTATATGGTGATAATCCTGTTTACAAATTTGCAGAACATTTGTATGTGGGATATTCAGCTGCATACTGGCTTATATATATATGGCATTTTGAAGTGAAACAGATGGTTATCCAACCAATTGCTGCAAGGCAACCAGGTGCAGTATGGCTTATTATTCCATTATTCTTTGGTGTCCTTATGTTAACAAGATGGTTTCCTAAGATTTCCTGGATAAGCAGATGGTCAATTGCATTCACAGTGGGTATTGGTTCAGGTTTAGTCTTGACAGGTGGTGTTCACGGTTTCATCATTCCACAGGTCAAGGCTACTTTATTATCTTTATGGACAGGAAATTTATGGGAATCTATAAATAATATAATCATAATATTTGGTGTTTTGACAACATTATTATACTTCTTCTTTTCAAGGGAACATAAAGGATTCCTTGGGGCTGGTGCTAACATAGGAATTGTTTTTATAATGATAGCAATGGGTGCATCATTTGGATATACAGTTATGGCACGTCTTTCTCTTCTTATAGGTAGATTAACATTCCTTTGGGATTCTATACTTCGCCTCTTTAGATTCATATTCTAATGAACAAATGGTTCTTTGTAGATACCGGATTTAAAGACCCGGTTTACAATATGAATTTTGATGAAGAATTGATGGATTATATAAAGGATAAAGATATTACAATTTTAAGATTCTTTAATTTTTCTCCACCTTCAATAACCCTTGGGCATAATCAGGAGATTCCTGAGTGGGTTTTAAAACTGAATGAGAAAGGTTATCCTTATGTTAAAAGACCAACAGGTGGTCGTGCAGTGATACATTCAAATGATTTCACATATTCAATATGTTTTAAAAGGGATAATCCATTGATTGGTGGGACAATACTTGAATCTTATAAAAAAATCTCGGAAGGATTTAAGAAGGCATTTGAAATGCTCGGGATTAAGGTAGAAAGGGCTGAAAGCAGAGGAAGCACAACAAGTGATTTATGTTTTGATGATATATCAATATATGAATTATCTTACAAGGGAAAAAAACTTATAGGTTCTGCACAGGCAAGGAGAAGGGATGTATGTCTTCAACAGGGAACCTGTATGCTTGATGAACCGGAAGAGCCTTTTCCTAAGAGCCAGGGTATGATAACAATAAAAGAGGCAGCAGGAAGGAAAGTAGAACTTGAAGAATTCAAAGAAATAGTGAAGAAGGCATTTGAAAAAACCTTTAAAGTCTACTTTTCCACATTTTGTGTCAGGCACCAAGAATGGAAAAGTGAGGTGAAATGATTGAGATTATTGCTGTCGGTAAGATAAAATATATGGAAGTTAAGAAGATGGCAGAACATTATAGAAAGATGTCTTTAAAATGGGTGAATATAAAGGAGAGGGAGATATCAAGGGAGTTGCTGAGTAAAGTCTTGCTTGAAAAAGGATACACAGTTCTTCTTGATGAGAATGGTAAGGAATTTGATACAATGGAATTTACAAAATTCATTGAAAAATCACTTGTTAAGTATTCAACGATAAGATTTTTTATTGCAGATGAAGATGGTTTTAATGATGAAGAGAAGAAGAAGGCAGATTTTATATTATCATTATCAAGGTTGACATTTCCACATGATTTGGCAAGGGTTTTGCTTTATGAACAGATTTTCAGGGCATTTTCAATCCTGAATAACCATCCGTATCACCGATAGTCTATCTTTCAAAGTCGGGTATAATCCTTTCATATTCTTCTTTCATTAATGGGGAAGATATTAAAAAATCTGCTGTTGAGCGATTACACGCAACGGGTATATTCCATAAAACAGATAATCTCAAAAGAGCCTTAACATCAACATCATGTGGAAGTGGTGACATAGGGTCCCACAAAAATATCAAAAAATCAATCTCGCCTTCTGCTATCTTTGCACCAATCTGCTGGTCACCCCCAAGTGGACCACTTTTGAACAATTTTACATCAAGCCCGGTTTCTTCTTTTATCAATCTCCCGGTTGTCCCTGTTGCAAATAAAATATGATTTTTCAATGTCTCCTTATTAAATTTAGCCCATTCAAGTAATTCCTTCTTCCTGTTATCATGTGCTACGAGTGCAATCTTTTTGGTTTTGTTCATCTTAATTTTTTTATATCCCATCAAAATCTCCTTTTTGGTAATTCATTTTTAATTATTTCTTTATACCATCTTGCATAATAAACATCCTTTATGTAATCTTTAAAGAAGTTATATAGAAATATAGTTGTCTTTTTAAACCTTATAATTTTGAAAAATTCCAATGAAACATTTATAATTTCCTCCTTCAGCAATTTCTTTTCTTTTCTATCTTTAATTTCTAAAAATTTTTTATTTAATCTTATAATATATTTCATATAATCAATCATTTTTACAAAATCAATTTCATCAAAATATTTTATAACATCTTCAGGTATTTTTTCTATACTATTCATTAATTTTACTGATATTATATCTGTAATAATCTGGTGTTCGTAATAATTAAAAATCTCTTCACCCGAATCAAATAAGGGGAAGGATAATTTTATTCTGTCTGTTAGGGAATGTGCAATTTCGTGTGCTATAGAATGGTTTAAAATCATTTCGTTTCCCAGAGCATTTCCATCTTCCGCTAAAGGTATTAAAATGGATTTTTTAAAGTAAGATGCTGGAGATATTATTAAAGCGTCATTATATAAATACTGTTGCTTTAGAAAATTTCTCAAACCCTGCAAATGTGCCCTTTCTATAAAACATCTTTCAAGCAAACTATTAATATAGAAAAAACATGGGAAGACAACTACCTTGTCTATTTTTAATACTTTAATAGAGGAGATAAGATCCAGTTCATTTTTAAATTTTTTAGCCTTTTCATGTATATGAAGTCCTGCTATCTTTTCTTTCCATTTATTCCCATCTTCAGAATAATTTTCATCAATATATTTTATATGGTCTTTAAAGAAATCATAAATTTCCTTCTTTAAAACCTTTTCTCTAAAACCAAGTTCTTTATCAAATATATCAGGTTCAAATATCCAATCCATTCCTTTTGGATTTAATAGATTCTTCTTAAGTATTTCTATCGTAGGTTCATCTTCAAGGATTGTTTTAAAATAGGAATTTGAAAGTGCACATATCTCATATCTTATTTTCGGGAAAGTTCCATCTCTTAATAATAAAGATTTTTCTATACTTTTCCCATTTTTGATTGTGTAATCCCTTAGAAATTTATTAAATATATTTGGAATGTCGGATGCAACAAAAATTATTTCGTCTTTCATTTTATTCCATTTCAATATATCTTGGTTCAAATAATCTGTGTGGTTTTTTTGAAGATATGAATCTATTAGTCCAATGTGGAAGCTTTGGTGTTTTACCTTCATCAATCATATTCTGCCAGTTTTCATCTGTCAACCTGTCAGATGCCGGATGTGTGAATTCATAATACGAAAAGACACCACCCCTTGCAAGTTTAAGATATCCGTCTATCTCAACAACAACATAAATCTCAAACACATTACCAACTGCTTCCTGTAACACCTCGTCCAGTGAAGTATGGACATCAACAATAAGAGGAATTCTTTTATCTGCATCACTCTGTATCTCGTGCCAGTTATATATACCTTCATCATCTGTTATAACAGTGGTTGTTAAATACTCAAGTGTTCCACCCATATCGAAGATTTTCTGAAATTCTTCTTTTGTTAATGGAATCTTATTCAGTTCTTTCACTGAAACATCTTCAAGGAAAGAAACAAGTTCATAAAACCTATCAAACTTCTCTCTTATCCTTTTTGTCAAAAGTTCCCTTTTTGATAATCCTTCTTTAGTTGAAACAATAAGTTCTTTCAGTCTTTTATAAAATTCAACATTTGGTTCAACATAACCCTTTGGTGGTTCCGGAATCCATTCTTCACCATCACCGCATTCTGCAACGGACTGTTTCCCATAAAGAACAACATCATGTCTTAATTCAGTCCAGCTTGCAAGTGAAGTATTAAGACTCTTTAATTTCCAGGCATCATTATTCATAAAGAAAGGATATCTGAATTCATTGCTTAATTTTATTAAAGATTTAAGACAATACAACCAGTTATAATAGAGATTCTTTCTCCATTCATCTTCTTTTATCTTTTTAAATTCATTTATCAGTGTATCAAGTTTATAAGGATACTCATTCCATCTTTCCTGTTCTTTATATTCATTCATAAGTATATCTTTTGCAACATCAGAACCTAAAACAGCCATAACATCAAGCCCTTTTGGGAAAGGCCTTTCAGGCCATTTAGATAATCTCTGTAATATCTCAGAATCCGGTATGTATCTCTGCCCCATAAACCTGAATACAGGTCCTGAAGGTTCACCTTCCATAAATGTTATAATCTTTCTTTTTCTTGAAGAAATTTTTATATCTTCTTTTATCTTCTTTAAAATTTTATCATCAGAGAATGAATTATAATCAGGTATTTTATTCCACATCCTTTCAATGATAACCATATAATCGAAAGGTGAAAGGTCATCAGATGAACCGGAAAAGAATTCTGTTATCTCATATATCTTCTTCCATATATCAATCATCCTTCCTTCATAAAGTTGTTTTGTTATTATTAGTGATTGAATGAGTTGAATCTCATCTTCTGTATTGAATGAATTTGTTCCATACCACATCATAGCAAGGAAGAATCTCTTTAACACCTCTTCCCTTGTGTAATGTCCTCTTGGAATGAATTGAGCGTAATCAAAAATATGATTGAATATTGAAGAAATAAACCTTCCCGAATGTGATTCGCATCTTTCTATTTCTTTTAAAACGATATCCTTTACATAAGGTTCAATGAAGTTTTTATCACCTGTTAAGAAATAGTAAGGAACTGAGAAGTAAGCAAGATTTAATAATGCTGCTTTTTTTATCCTCTCATTCTTTGTATTTTTGTATAAATTTTTTGTGACAAGAATCATTTCTTCCGTTAGTTTTTTCAATAAAGGAAATAATTTATCCCTTTCAACATTTCTTAAAGTAAAATCAAAGAAGATATGATAGAGCTGTAATATCACATCTGTGGTTATAAAGCTTGCTATTCCTTTATACGCATTATCATCATAGATAAAGAAAAATTGTTCATAGTCTGATGGATAAACAATGAAACCGTTTTCGCTTAACATCTTTATCTCATCCTTCGAGAATTCACCAAATTGCCATCTGTTTATAATATTCCTGAAATTTATCATATCCTTATTATCTTTTTTTATATAATTTTCTTTCATAAGTTCCAGTTCCATCTTCCTTATAAGTTCAGCATTTTTCCTTTCTATATCATTTAGTCTTGATTCTGTGAATGTTGTATCAACCCTGTACCATTTTTTCGAAATAAAGTATTTATGAAGTTCGTGTGTCTTAAAGGGTCTTCCGTATCTTGCGTATATTTCATTTCGCATAAGATACAATTCCTGGAGGTCTTTATTTTTCAAATCTTCCTGTGTTAATTGTTTCTGCGGGAAAATTAAAAGATTTAAAAAGATAAAGATAAGAATAAATCTATTCATTATTCCTCCCTGTTTTTTAGATTAATTAATGTTTCAGCATCTTCTTTAAATAACATATAAAATTCTAATGATTTTCCATTCCATTTATAGATAGAAATTTTTTTACTTCCATCTTTCTTTCTTTCGAGTGAAAGAATCTCATATTTACCGTCATTTTCTATATCAAAAATTTCGAAGTCAATAAGTGGCGATGAAAGTCTTGAACCAAGCCATAATGGAAATATCTCCTCATTTTTGAATTTATAGACAAAGATTCTTCTTTCAAATAAAGGATAGAATTTTGTTTTTTTATAGACACCAAGTAATAATTCATCAACCGAATCACCATCTATATCTTTAAGGATTATTTTCCATGGATTATAATTCCTATTCCTATCAATCCATAGCAGCTTTATTTTTTCTTTCACCTTGAACAAACCTATTCTTTGTCCGAATTCTGATTTCTCTTTTCCTAATATTATGAATAAATATTCATTATCCTTTGTAAAAGCATAGTTTATTATGAACAATGAATCAGGTAATAAAGTTTTAGCTTCTTCTAATATACAATTATTTAATGAAAAGATAAAATATAAATACAGATTATTGAACATATATAAAAATAAATCATTATGCTTGATTTGTAAAGGGAAAAATAATAAATTTTGGAAAAGATCATGCACATGGTGGTACAGTTAAGATAGTGAAGATAGGGGTAATGAATGAAGAGAGGATTGCCCGGGGGAGGGCAATCCTCA